>CAZRZV010000001.1:0-37894 GCA_964604665.1 uncultured Faecalimonas sp.
GGGGGTGCCAACAACAATGCCGAAAACCTTGATTTTACAGGGTTTTCGGCTTTTTTTGAAATAGGGATTTTGTAAGGACATTAATTTGTGTGAGCATTGATTTTTATTTATTTTCTGTATGCAAAAAAATTGTGGTTTCAGCTCCTAAAATTTGCGTGTTTTTCATGTTTTTTGCCCATAAATGGGTAAATTTTTTCTATATATGAAATATTTGTTCATTCAACTCCCGAAATCGAAAAAATTTGGGAGTTGAAATAGAGAAAATTCTGCATATAGAAAATATCTCCAAGTCACTTGAAAAATCATCTCAAAAAACAAAAGAGCGAGATTGTTGATCTAAACCACAGTAACTTTGTTTCCTTGAGGATGAACCCAAAATCTTCCCACCATTTTTCCCGGCAAAAATCCTCGTAAGGTCTCTGTCACAGACTTATATTGTAAGGGATGAACTGAATGCCAGATGGAATGATATTCGCAAACAAAGAAAAAAGGATAAACTGATTCCAAGCACTCCGGCAAACGCTACAATTGATTACGGGGAAAGCCGTTCCGGTCTTGTATATGGTCCGCTTAATCCTCTTTATGGTGGCGGAGCAGTGGTTTTAATGGTTTGTCTGTATAGATTTCGCAACAGAGGTGCATGGATTTCTTTTTGGGTGGCATGGTTGTAGGAAATGTGGTAGAATATGTATGTTCTTGAGGACAGGAATTGGTATTTGGCTCTCGTTCTTGAGATTACAGTCATATGCCGTTTAATATTAACAACCGTATCTGTCTTCTCTATTCCGTATTTTGGGAATTTATTGATGAGAGGTTTCCGGATGAAAGGATGGAAAAAGTATATGCCAATATGGCGTTTTAGACGTAGAAAAGGATTGTGAGTTTATATGAATGTGTTTTTAGAATTAGCATTTTTATTTTTTATGGGTTCTGTTTCGGGGTGGATTCTGGAAGTCTTGTTCCGCCGTTTTATATCCCATGCCAACCCGGAACGGAAATGGATTAATCCCGGCTTTTGTACCGGTCCGTATTTGCCTTTATACGGAGTCGGGCTATGTCTATTGTATTTGATTGCCTCGCTGGAAAAATGGAATTTCGTTGAGAGTCTTTTCTGGAACAAAGTAATACTGCTCGCGGGTATGGCAATCTGCATGACAATTATTGAGTACATTGCCGGTATTCTTGCTTTGAAAATTATGAAGGTTCGGTTGTGGGATTATACCAATGCATGGGGAAACATTCAAGGTATTATCTGTCCGAAATTCTCGTTGATTTGGACACTTTTGGGTGTAGCCTACTATTTCTTTATTCATCCTCATATCATAGGAGCTATCCACTGGTTGTCACAAAATCAGGCGTTTTCTTTTGTGATCGGATTGTTTTTCGGTGTATTCATAATCGATGTGGCACATTCGTTACAGCTTGTTGTAAAACTCAAAGCGTTTGCGGAGGAAAATGATATAGTGGTAAAATATGAAACATTAAAGGCAAATATACGCAGTCATTATGAGGCAACTGCGCAAAAATATCACTTTTTCCGTCCGTTTCATACCGACCGGCCTCTTTCGGAGCATCTGAAAGAGATGCGCAATACCTTTGAAAATAGGATAAAGAAAAGAACAAATTAATCGGAAATGCAATCAAGTTCAATCCCCAATACGGACTAATCCGTATTCGTTTGGAGAAGCAAACTGACCGGAACTGGCTCTGGTGAAAAAAATTCTCTCTATGTCAAACGGAGAGATATCTGTTGAAAATATAAGCAGCGGCGGATGCCGGTTCAAGGTTGTTTTGCACACAAAATAACAGCTGTCTGCTTTTTGTACTGCCGTTTACCTATTGGTTTTGTTTGTGGCAGAGTCTTGTTTTTTAAATTATATGTAATTACGGGAGGTTGTTGAAATATGAAAATTTATCGTGCCGGTATTGACATCGGTTCAACCACGGTCAAGCTGGTCGTACTTGATGACAATCATGAAATAATCTACGGTAAATACCGCCGCCATCAGGCAAACACGCAAGGAACTCTAGCGGAACTGATGAAAGATGCGAAGGAAATGCTCGGAGATTGCCGGCTTAAAATAAAGATTACGGGCTCCGGCTCCATCAATCTCGGAAAATCGCTTGATATGGCGTTTGTGCAGGAGGTCGTTGCCGTTGCCACCGCTCTGCAATTTGTGGCACCACAAACCGATGTTGCCATTGAGCTCGGCGGCGAAGACGCTAAAATCATCTATTTTACCGGCGGTTTAGAGGAGAGGATGAACGGAGTCTGTGCCGGTGGCACGGGTTCGTTTATCGACCAAATGGCAGCTCTTTTGCAAATTGATGCCGAAGGACTCAATAAGGAAGCTGAAAATTATAAAGAAATCTATCCAATCGCCGCACGTTGTGGCGTGTTTGCAAAGACGGATATCCAGCCGTTAATCAATGAGGGCGCTACAAAAGCAGATCTTGCGGCCTCAATTTTTCAGGCGGTAGTGAATCAGACCATATCCGGACTTGCCTGTGGAAAGCCGATTCGCGGCTGCGTTGCTTTTTTGGGCGGTCCGCTGCACTTTATGCCGGAACTGAAAAAAGCATTTATTCGTACTTTGAAACTCACGCCCGAAAACATAGTAGATCCTGAAAATTCGCATCTGTTTGCCGCCATGGGGGCGGCGCTGGAAGCTGAAAACGCCAATGCAGTATCTGTTTCGGATTTGATTTCCCGTCTGGAACAAGGGGTCGCTGTTACTTTTGAAATGCCGCGATTGGAGCCCTTGTTTAGGAATCAAACGGAATATGAGGCGTTTTGTGCCCGCCATGAAAAAACGGTTACTCGAAAGCAGGAGTTGACTGCATACGAAGGAAATTGTTTTCTCGGCATTGACGCCGGTTCCACAACAACTAAATTGGCTTTGATTGGAAGCGAGGGGCAGCTCCTCTTTTCTTATTATGCTAACAATCAAGGTAATCCCATAGAGACTGCGAAAACCGCGATGGGTGAATTGCAAAAAATTTTGCCCGTAAATGCGAAAATTGTCAGATCCTGCTCTACCGGCTATGGTGAGGAATTACTGAAATCTGCTTTTTCGTTGGACGGGGGAGAGGTCGAAACCATAGCACACTGTACCGCCGCCTCCTTTTTTGACGACCGGGTAGATTGCGTTTTGGATATCGGCGGACAGGATATGAAATGTATAAAACTGAAAAACGGTGCTGTCGATTCGATTATGCTCAATGAAGCCTGTTCTTCCGGCTGTGGCTCTTTTATTGAGAACTTTGCCAATTCGCTGGGATATACGGCGCAGGATTTTGCAAAGCAGGCGCTGTTTGCTGAAAGTCCGGTGGACTTGGGAACACGTTGTACCGTATTTATGAACTCTAATGTAAAACAGGCACAAAAGGAAGGTGCGAGCGTTTCGGATATTTCGGCAGGGCTTGCCTATTCAGTTATCAAAAACGCCCTGTTTAAAGTTATCAAGCTGGCGGACGCTAAGAACTTAGGGCAGCACATTGTGGTGCAGGGTGGCACTTTCTATAATAAGGCTGTGCTTCGTGCCTTTGAAAAAATTTCCGGGGTAGATGTAACCTGCCCGGACATTTCGGGACTGATGGGTGCTTTCGGCGCAGCGTTGATTGCTCGTGCCGATTACAAAGGGCAGCCTACCTCTATGCTGCCATTGGAAGATATTGTATCTTTGACCTACACATCTTCCAGTCGAAGATGTGGTGGCTGTTCCAACAACTGTATGCTCACGGTCAACAGATTTCCCGGAGGGCGCACTCATGTTACCGGAAATCGTTGTGAAAAAGGTCTCGGCAGCACAGGGATTCATAAAAGGGCGAAAAATATGTTTGTGTACAAACGGAAACGCCTTTTTGATTACGAACCGCTTGCCGAAAATGACGCGCCGAGGGGTGTAATCGGTATTCCCCGCGTCCTGAATATGTACGAAAATTATCCGTATTGGGCTGTGTTTTTTAAGGAACTTGGATTTCGCACGGTTTTGTCTCCTTTTTCCAGTCGAAAAATTTACGAGCTGGGTATGGAATCCATTCCTTCGGAATCGGAGTGTTATCCGGCAAAACTGGCGCATGGTCACGCGCAGTGGCTTATCAATCAAGGGGTTAAGACGATTTTTCATCCTTGCGTGTTCTACGAGCATCAGGAAAACGAAAATGCACAAAATCATTTTAACTGTCCGATTGTCGCTTCCTACCCGGAAAACCTGAAAAATAATATAGAAAAAGTGGCGAACGGCACAGTAAAATATCTTCGTCCTTTTCTCGCTTTTACCAGTGAAAAGACGGTTGCTGACCGATTGGTTCGTCTTTGTAAGGAGGAATGGGGTATTTCCGCATCAGCAGTAAGAAAGGCGGCGCACCTTGCCTGGGAGGAACAACTGAAGGCAAAATCCGATATTCGGGAAGCAGGTGCCGAACTTTTGACGCAGATGGAGAAGGACGGAAAACGCGGCATAGTGTTGGCCGGCCGCCCGTATCATATTGACCCGGAGATTAACCATGGCATTCCTGAACTAATTGCTTCTTACGGTCTGACCGTATTTACGGAGGACAGTCTTCCTATTAAACAGGATACGGACCGCTGTCTTCGTGTAGTCGACCAATGGGTTTATCATTCCCGTCTGTATTCTGCGGCGGAATTTGTGCGAGAACGGAGCGATTTGGAATTGATTCAACTCAATTCCTTTGGTTGCGGTTTGGACGCGGTGACTACCGATCAGGTGAATGACATTCTGGAGAACAGTAACAAGCTCTATACACTGCTTAAAATAGATGAGATTAACAATCTCGGCGCAGTCCGTATCCGAATCCGCAGTCTGATTGCTGCCATGCGGATGCGTAACAAAGAACATATCAAGCCGAATCCTCAGCCGGTTGTTTACCAACGGGCGGAGTATTCCGCAGAAATGCAAGCGCAGGGATATACCATTCTGGCTCCTCAGATGAGCCCGATTCATTTTGATATATTGGAGGCGGTTTTCAAAAAGCACGGATACAATGTTGTAATTTTGGATAACGATAACCGTACCGCTATTGATACGGGACTCAAATATGTAAATAATGACGCCTGTTACCCTTCAATTACTGTAGTGGGACAAATTATGGAGGCGGTTTTATCCGGCAGATACGATACTGACCGTCTGGCGATTGCCATGACACAGACCGGCGGTTGTTGCCGAGCCAGCAACTATGTTGCTTTTATCCGAAGGGCATTGGACAAAGCAGGGTTGTCACACATCCCTGTCATTTCATTGAACGCCAACGGAATGGAAAAGAATGCGGGCTTTCAGTGGTCGGCAGGATTACTGATGGATGCAGTACACGCCATAGTGTACGGCGATTTGTTTATGCGCTGTCTCTATCGTGTGCGCCCTTATGAAAAGGAAGAGGGCTCGGCAAATGCATTACATAAAAAGTGGAAGGATATTTGCATTGATTCCCTGACTAATCCGAAAAGTAAATATCGGTATAAAGATGTCTGCAAGGGCATTGTGGAAGCGTTCGACAATTTCCCGATTGATGAAAGCATCAAAAAGCCGCGTGTAGGTATCGTCGGCGAGATTCTTGTTAAGTATATGCCTCTTGCCAATAATCATCTTGTCGATTTGCTGGAAAAGGAGGGGGCCGAAACGGTGGTGCCGGATATGATAGACTTTTTCAATTACAGTGTATTTGGCTCACAGTATAGGGCGGAATTTCTCGGCACTAAAAAATCTTCTGCCGTTATTTCTGCCGCAGGAATCAAAATGATTGAAGAGTTACGAAAACCGGCGATTGATGCACTGAAAAAGAGTCGTCGCTTTGAACCGCCTGTTTCCATTTATGAGATTGCCGAAATGGTAAAACCTTTTCTGTCTCTGGGAAATCAATACGGTGAAGGATGGTTCCTTGCCGGTGAAATGGTGGAGTTGCTGACACACGGCATTCCAAATATTGTCTGTATTCAGCCTTTTGCATGCCTGCCGAATCATGTGGTCGGAAAGGGCGTTATCAAAGCGTTGAGGACGGCTTACCCATTGGCAAATATAGCGGCTGTGGACTACGATCCCGGTGCCAGCGAAGTCAATCAGTTAAACCGAATTAAGCTGATGCTTTCGGCCGCGCAAAAATCAGTCAATCAAAATAGCAATGAATCTGTGTGCAAATAGTGCACACATGAATATACATACAATAGGGAAGGTTTTAAGTAATTTCTTGCCATAACAAGTGAAAATGTGTTATTATGGAATCCTATAGTGAAACTAATAGGAGTGAGGAAAAATGACAGGAGAAACTTTACAAATACTGATAGCTATGACAGTTTACATGGCTACAGTAATCGTGATTGGATTTACATATGCCAAAAGAGCAAATGCAAGTTCAGAAAATTACTTTTTAGGAGGACGTTCACTTGGACCGTGGGTGACTGCGATGAGCGCGGAAGCTTCCGATATGAGCGGATGGTTACTGATGGGATTGCCGGGTGTGGCATATTGGTGCGGACTTGCAGATGCATTCTGGACAGCACTTGGTCTTGCGGCAGGTACCTATTTTAACTGGTTAATCGTATCAAAACGTTTGCGCAGATATAGTATCAGAGCGAACAATGCGATTACATTACCGGAATTCTTTTCTAATCGTTTCAGGGAAGAAAAGAAGGTAATCAGTTCATTGGCGGCTTTGTTTATTCTTATATTCTTTGCAGTATATGCGGCAAGTTGTTTTGTGACATGCGGAAAATTGTTCTCAACATTATTTGGTGCTCCATATGTATCCATGATGATTCTTGGTGCGGTGTTTGTGTTAATCTATACCATTATCGGTGGCTTTTTGGCAGAGAGTGCATCTGATTTTATGCAGGGAATTGTTATGTTTTGTGCATTGGTTGTAGTAGTAGCAGTGGGAATCGTAAATGCAGGCGGATTTAAAGAAGTCATCAGCAATGCAAAAGAGATTCCGGGATTTTTGGAATTTTTTGGAATGGCAACACCGAAATTAGGTGCAGACGGAAGACAGTTAGTAGAAAATGGTAAGGCTGTTTTTGGTACGGCATCGGAATACAGTATTTTGAGCGTATTCTCAATGCTGGCATGGGGATTAGGATATTTTGGTATGCCTCAGGTACTTCTTCGTTTTATGGCAATCAGAGATGAAAAAGAATTAAAACTTTCCCGCAGAGTCGCTATGATTTGGGTAGTGATTTCCCTTGGCGTTGCGGTATTTATCGGTATTATGGGAAGACAGCTTTTCGGCACAGCATTTTTGACGGCAGGGGATGCTGAAAGCATCTTTATTAAAATGTCAACCAGTTTCTTGCCACCGATTTTGGCAGGACTTGTAATGTCAGGTATTTTGGCGGCGACAATCAGTTCGTCAGATTCCTATTTGCTGATTGCGGCTTCCGCATTTTCTAAGAATATTTATCAAGGTGTTCTTCATAAAAAAGCAAGTGACAAACAGGTAATGAGAATGTCAAGAATCACATTATTGGTGCTTGCAATTGCGGCAATTTTCATGGCATTGGATGAAGACAGTGTAATTTTTAACATCGTTTCTTTTGCATGGGCAGGATTTGGTGCGACATTCGGACCATTGATATTGTTCTCCTTATTCTGGAAACGTACAACCAGAAGCGGTGCGATTGCAGGTATGATAAGCGGTGCGGCAATGGTATTTATCTGGAAACTGGTATTAAACCCACTTGGCGGACTTTTCCAAATTTATGAATTATTACCGGCATTCATTGTGTCTTCGGTTGTAATTGTTGTAGTGTCATTACTTTCAAAGAAACCATCCAGAGAAATCGAAGAGGACTTCGAGGCAGTGAGAACAGGTAATTTATAAAAAAGAGGAGGGTTTTATATGAGTTTTTGGATTTTAGTATTTGTGGTAGCGTTGTTACTTATTTTACTTTTTAGTTGTATTCGCATTGTTCCACAGGCCCAATGCTATGTGATTGAATTTTTGGGAAGTTATAAGACAACGTGGGAAAACGGACTGCATTTCAAAATTCCGTTATTGGAAAGAATTGCAAAAAAGGTTTCCATGAAAGAACAGGTGGCGGATTTTCCACCACAGCCGGTTATCACAAAAGATAATGTAACAATGAAAATAGATACCGTTGTGTATTACAAGATTTTCAATCCGAAATTATTTACGTATGGTGTGGAACAGCCGATTTTGGCATTGGCAAACATTACGGCTACAACGCTTCGTAACATTATTGGTGAGATGGAATTGGATGAGACATTGACATCCAGAGATGTTATCAATGAAAAGATGCAATTAATTTTGGATAAAGCGACAGACCCGTGGGGAATTAAAGTAAATCGTGTGGAACTTAAGAATATTATTCCGCCGAAGGAAATCCAGGATGCAATGGAAAAGCAAATGAAAGCCGAGCGTGAAAGAAGACAGACTCTTTTAGAGGCTCAAGGGCATAAGGAAGCGATTACACTTCGTGCACAGGGAGATAAAGAGGCGAAGATATTGAAAGCCGAGGCAGAACGTGACGCGGCGATTGCAATTGCGGAAGGTAAATCAAAATCAATTAAATTGGTTTATGAAGCGGAAGCAGAAGGTATCCGTCAATTGAATGAAGCAAAGATGACAGAAAATGTACTGGCACTGAAAAAGTTGGAGGCATTTAAGGCGGCAGCGGATGGACGTGCGACAAAGATTATTGTTCCTTCAGATTTGGCAACGGCTGCGAGCCAGTTGCAGTTTGTGGCGGAAATGTTAAATACTTCAGGCTCGGATATTAATTTGGGGCCGAAGGAGGTTCTGGAAGAGGTTGTGGAAGACCCTTGTTGTGATGAACCAATAAAATAAATTGTTATATGAGAGAGGGTTGCAGTGAGGTGACCCTCTCATTTTATTGGGGCTCACATTCTAAAATATGCTATTGATTTTTACGAAATGGTGGGGTATACTATCCTGGTTTAGAGATATAAAGAAAAAGAAAAGAGGGAGAATGATATGAACACATTGTTAGCAGTATCAATTGCTCTTCTGGCGGGGCTTTTGATGACAAGAATTTTTAGAAAAGCCAAATTGCCGGCTGTTACGGCATATTTGATTGCAGGTGTTTTGATTGGTCCATTTTGTCTTGGTTCTTTTGGAATAGAAGGATTGGGATTTAATACTTTGAAAGAAGTGGAGAGTCTTGCAGTTGTTTCGGAACTTGCATTGGGATTTATTGCATTTTCCATTGGTAGTGAATTTAGAGTTGACGATTTGAAAAGAATCGGAAAACAGGCATTTACAATCGGTATTTTTCAAGCGTTGGTAGCAACATTGCTTGTAGACCTTTCATTATGGGTTGTACATTTGGCAATGCCGGAAGTGTTATCTGTACCTCAACTGATTACACTTGGAGCGATTGCGACTGCGACAGCTCCGGCCGCAACATTGATGGTTGTTAGAGAGTACAAGGCAAAGGGTCCTTTGACACAATTATTGCTTCCAATCGTAGCTTTGGATGACGCAGTCGGATTGGTTGTATTTGCCGTTTCTTTCGGAATTGCAAAAGGAATGGTGGCCGGAGGAGCAATGGATTTGGTATCTATTATTGTAAATCCGTTGATTGAAATTGCTCTTTCATTAGTATTGGGTGCAGTTATGGGATGGATTTTAACTCAGCTTGAAAAAATGTTCCATTCAAATACGAACCGTTTGAATATGACGATTGCGATGGTAGCTTTAACGACTGCACTTTCTTCACAGATTAATGCATTGGAGATTCGATTTGGTTCAGTACATATCGGAACATCTTCTTTATTGGTATGTATGATGCTTGGAACAATCTTCTGTAACATTTGTCCGTTATCAGAAGATATGATGCAAAAGTCAGATAAATGGACATCTCCGCTTTTCGCATTATTCTTTGTAATTAGTGGTGCAGAATTAGAGTTAAGCGTATTTGCACATGTTGCTATTGTAGGAGTGGGAGTGGTTTACATTGTATTCCGCTGTCTCGGAAAATATTTCGGAGCTATGATAAGTGCAAAAGCAACAAAGTGCGAGCCGAGTATTTGTAAGTATTTAGGTATTACCTTATTCCCACAAGCAGGTGTTGCACTCGGTATGTGCAAACTTGCAATGGAATTGGGAGAATCTCAAGGAAGATTGATTCAAAATATCACATTGTTTGCGATTTTGATTTATGAAATTTTTGGACCGCTTATGACGAAGTGGGCACTCACAAAGGCGGGGGACATCCAACCGATTTCCGAAGAGGTCAAGAATCGTCGTCAGAAAAAACTGGAAGAAGTAAAAAGAGTAAAAGAAGAAGCCAATTAAGAACAGCAGATTTTAGAAAGGGAGAAAAATATTTTCTTCCTCTTTGAAAGTTTGCTCTTTACATACAATGTAAAAGCGAATATAATTATGTAGTAATCAAAACCACATTATATAGTTTAGATAGTTCAGGAGGTATTTATGAGTGATTTTATTCTTAGTGGCTGTTCCACTGCCGATTTATCAAAAGAACATTTTACGGAGAGAGATATAAGATATATTTGTTTTCATTATGAGATGGATGGTAAGCAATTTGTAGATGATTTGGGAGAATCCATGTCGTTTGATGATTTTTATCGTGCAATGCAGGAGGGTGCAGATACGAGAACGTCTCAGGTAAATGCAGCAGAGTATGAGGCATATTTTGAATCTTTTGTAAAAGAAGGAAAAGATGTTTTACATGTGACTTTGTCTTCCGGTATCTCCGGTTCTTTTAACTCGGCAAATATTGCAAAGGAAATAGTGCAGGAGAAGTATCCGGACAGAAAGATTTATGTAGTAGATTCTTTGGGAGCTTCTTCAGGATATGGTCTTATCATGGACAAATTGGCTGATTTGCGGGATGAGGGGAAATCAATTGATGAAGTTCACGAATGGGTGGAAACTAATAAGTTAAGACTTCACCATTGGTTTTTCTCTACTGATTTGACGTTCTATATTAAAGGAGGCAGGGTTTCCAAGACCTCCGGTTTAGTGGCAGGCATTTTAAATATTTGTCCACTGCTTAATATGGATAATCTCGGAAGATTGATTCCGCGTGCAAAGATTCGTACAAAACGTAAAGTGATAGATGCAATTGTACAAAAAATGCAGGAACATGCACAGGACGGATTAGAGTACAGCGAAAAGTGTTATATCAGTAATTCGTACTGTTATGAAGATGCAAGAGCAGTGGCTGATAAGGTGGAAGCTCTTTTCCCGAAATTGAACGGGAAAGTGGAAATTAACAGTATCGGAACGACTATCGGAAGTCATACGGGACCGGGAACGGTTGCATTGTTCTTCTGGGGAGACGAAAGAGTAGATTAAGAAAATAAGGCTTTGGAAAATAGTTTTCCGAAGCCTTTATTTTTAGTTATAGTCAAAAATGTATTTTTCACAGGCGTTGATAATCTGTGTGTTCTGATATTGATCAAGACGTTTGTGTTTCAAACCATATCGCATATGAACATGTCCGTGCAAATAATATTTTGGGGAGTACTCCACTAT
The DNA here is from genome assembly GCA_964604665.1 of uncultured Faecalimonas sp. Taxonomy (GTDB): domain Bacteria; phylum Bacillota; class Clostridia; order Lachnospirales; family Lachnospiraceae; genus Faecalimonas. Next base: position 11,497 of record CAZRZV010000001.1, read on the forward strand.
GATTTTTTTGAACACTTCAAAACCGTTGTGTGCCAAATCGTCCCCATCATTGATTCCACGTGCAGGGGAATGTGTCACAAGAATATCAAAACCTTTATTTTTGGCTATCTTGCGTCTCAATTTCCGTGAGTACACTCTTTGACACATTTCTTTTTCTGTATATTGGTTGTCGCCGGGACAATACCTCATAGAGCCTCCGAGACCCAGAATGCGAACTCCTTTGTATACAAAAATGTCGTCCTCAATACAAATACATCCTTCCGGTGGAACTTTCCCATATTTGTCATCGTGGTTTCCGCGTACATAGAGTACAGGTGCAGTCGTAAATGTTGCGAGGAAGGAAAGATAATGTGGATCTAAATCACCGCAGGAAATAATGAGATCAATCTCGTCTAATTTGCTTTTTTCAAAGTAATCCCAAAGGGATTTGCTTTCTTCGTCTGCAATTGCCATTATTTTCATGTGGTTTATCCTTTCTTGTCAATTCCTTGTTGTGTTACAACCGGAATGGCAGTTTCTAATAGTTCTTCTTTGGTCGGAATATGGCCGATAATGTTCTGAGCGAGCCAGTTAATGGTTGCGATTTCTTCCGGAGACATAATTTTATCAGGGTCATCCTGAATCACGCCTTCCTGTGAATACAAAATTCCCGTGAAAGGATTGAATTCCCCGTTCATAATCGTTTCTTTTAAGAGATCAATCAGGCGCTTCGTTCCAATCGGAATGTTCTGTGAAAAAATCACATCGATTACTCCGGCAGACATACCCCACCAGTAGTTGATGGCTTTGTCTGTAGATTCATCATCGTATTTCCAAGTTCCGTCTAAAATGGTACGTATCAGTTTTTCATAAAACTTACCCCAGTGAACGAGAGGCATTGCCAGTCTGTATGGTTTGCCGTCTTCCACGTGATAAAGTCCGAAATACTTGCTTTTTTGTTCCGGAATCAACATGTCTCTTGAAGAAATGCAGGAAGGGCTGATTTTTCGGATATTTTCTTCCACATCTCTGTCTTTTAAACAATTCCATTCCAAGTATACTTTGGCGCGCGGATTAATCATTTGTGCGCCCAGAACAAAAGCATTTATATTTGCAATGGTTCCGTAAATCGGGTAGTCAGCCACGTAAGAGATTTTGTCATTTTCAGCCATGGCACCGGCAATTGCACCCATAAGGAATTTTGCTTCGTGCATTCTCGCATAGTATGAGCGGATATATCGATGTGAAGTGTTCAAAGAACAATTTAAAATCCGCACATTCGGGTGTTCAATTGCTGCCTTTACACTGGCCTGCGTAAAAGCAGGAGTAGTAGTAAAAATAATATTGCAATTTTTTGCAATTGCATCATCAAGGATGTCCTCGATGGACTCCTGTGTCACATTTTCATAGAAAATGGTTGAGACTTCTTCTTTAAAAGTCTGCTCTAAATAGATACGGCCAAGTTCGTGGGCGTATGTCCAGGCAGAAGAAGACGGAGTCTTTTCGTATATAAAGGCAATAGTTAATTTTGGAGAACCAAGTGAAAGAAGTTTTCCGAAGATGGATTTCTTTTCATTTGGGTCCAGTTTCAAATCGATGTCTTCATTTGTTCCGAGGAGTTTGAACTCTTCTTTACTCTTTCCAATCGTGTCTTTCAAATCAAAAGTGGACATGGTGGAAAGTGCTTCATATCCGTATACTTCGATTAAGGTCAAAAAGGCGTCGCCGGTTGTGCCGGCAAGAGAATCATTTTTCTTTTCGTATTCCTGTTTGAATCGCAAATAAATCGAGCGAAACTCTTTTTTCTCCTCTTCCGACCAGACTTCTCCGGGTTCTTTTCCCACAAGTTTCTGCAATTTTATAAAACTGCCTTCTTTTGAAAACCAAATATAGTTAATCTCAGTGTCCTTGTAAAAATCCAAGAATTCAAAATAGAGAATACTTTCAGGCTCATCCGTGCGCTTTGGAATGATTCGGGTTACCTCACCGGTGATAAAAGTCACACCGAAATATTTCATGACGCTGACACGCTTATTTCCCTCTTCCACATAAAATTTGTTCATGTATTCGTATGCTTTGATTGGATCTCGGATTCCTTCTTCCACATGGCTGGTGCTAAGACTGCACCATTTCATGCCAAATTCTGAGTTGATATCTAAAAGAGGCATAAAATTGCCGGCAAAAGCATTGCTGCGGTTGTTTGTTTTGGTTCCGACAATCTGTTCAATCGGAATTTCTACTAATCCCAGAGGATATTCGACGTAGTCGCTTTTTGGCGGCAAAATTTCATCCAGGGATGGGAGAGTCGGCTCTTCGCCTTTTGATAATTTCTGCTGATATTCTTTGATTCCAAGCCTATATGCTTTTTCATAATCTAATTGTCCCATAGTTACCTCCCTCTTATTATAAACATATCCTAAATCTTTCGAGAATTCAATACCTAATCTATTGCAAACTTACCCCATATAAAGGTATAATATTATTAAATGTGGAGAGTTTTTTAATTCTGGGAAGGAGAAGGTCTATGGAACAGAAAAGGCTGATTGAATTTAGAAATATTGTAAAGAACTTTGACGGCCAGGTAATTTTAAAAGGGGTAAACCTTGATATATATGAAAATGAGTTTGTGACGCTCCTTGGCCCCAGTGGTTGTGGAAAGACCACACTTCTTAGAATTTTAGGCGGATTTTTGGATGCCGATGAAGGAAAAGTGATTTTTGACGGCGAAGAAATCAGCAAAAAACCGCCTTATGAGAGAGAATTAAACACGGTATTTCAAAAATACGCACTGTTTCCACACTTGAGCGTATATGAGAATATTGCTTTTGGATTAAAGATAAAGAAGATGAGTAAGGATGTTATTGAGCAGAAAGTTATGAAAATGCTCAAACTCATCGGTTTGGAAGGATATGAAAATAAAAACACGACGCTTTTATCCGGAGGACAACAACAGCGTGTCGCGATTGCAAGAGCTCTTGTAAATGAACCGAAAGTGCTTCTTTTGGATGAGCCTTTGGCGGCGCTGGATTTGAAACTCCGGAAAGAGATGCAGTATGAACTTAAGCGGATTCAACAGGAAGTCGGTATCACTTTTATTTTTGTAACGCACGACCAGGAAGAAGCCCTTACCATGTCAGATAAAATTGTGGTCATGAAACAGGGTGAGATTCAACAGGTGGGGACGCCGGAAGAGATATACAATGAACCGGCGAATCGTTACGTTGCGAACTTCATCGGGGAAAGCAATATTCTGCCGGGGGTAATGCTGGAAGATTATAAAGTAAGATTTGATGATATTACCTTTGACTGTGTGGACTTTGGTTATAAGGCAAAAGAGCCTGTGGATGTTGTTATCCGTCCGGAGGATATCGACATTGTGGATGTGAAGGACGGAAAGATGACAGGAGAAGTTCTAAGCGTTCTTTTCAAAGGCGTTCACTATGAAATTATTGTGGAAACGGTTCCGGGAACCAGTGTAACGGTGAATATGCGTGTGATTCGTAATCAAGATGTTACGAGTGAAGACGGAAAGGAAAAAATCAGCGCCAATGATTTCTTTGTGGATTTAGAAGATGTGGCAACATTGGATGACAAGGAAATTATCGCACGTTCCAATGCACAGGCATGGAATCCGGAGAGTGATGAATATACCTCTATTGCGAAAATTGAGTGTGAACTGCAAACTGAAATCGGACAGTATCCGGTCACATTTTCCACACCAAATGGAACGAGTATTGAGAGAAATATTTATGTCGTAAATCAGCCGTTTGTGAAAAATGAAAAGGCGAACGAGGCAATTATGGCATTCAATTTCTTTAAAACGGTAGATGAAATCACAGAATCCCAAGCATTGGACACGGATTTGAAATTGTGGGCAAATGCACAGGGATGGAAATTGAGTGACGAAGATGAGAGTATCGATATCAGTGTAGATTATGATTTCGATCCGGAAGATGTAAAAGAGGGACTTTACAAGATTACATTCTGGACAATCGGTCGTGAATTTAAGATTCATACCACGGACTACACGGAGGTAGGTCAGGAGGTCGGCCTGACATTCTTCCCGGAAGATATTCATGTAATGTCCAAGATGGTATTTTAAATGAAGAAATTTTCACAGTTAGCAGTCCCTTATATTGTGTGGGCAGTATTGATGCTTGTTTTGCCGATGGCATTGATTGGAATGTATTCTTTCATGGAACAGGGCAACAGCATTATATCATTTTCCCTTACATTAAAGCATTATGCCAAATTTTTTACCGACCCGGATTTTTTGTTAATCCTTTGGCGCTCTTTGGCGGTTGCTATTAAAACAACCATTATTTGTTTGCTGATTGGATATCCGGTCGCATATATGATTGCACGTTCCAGCGCACGGGCACAGAATATTTTTGTGCTTGCAATTACATTGCCGACATGGATTAATGCGCTTGTGCGTACTTATGCATGGATTGGTCTTTTGAGCGAAGGCGGATTGATTCAGCAGATTTTCAAATTTTTTGGAATGGGAGAGGTAGACCTTTTGTATACAGAAGGAGCCGTTCTCCTTGGAATGGTCTACAATTTTCTGCCATTTATGATTTTGCAGATTCATACCGCTTTGTGTAAAATGGATCATTCTCTGATTGAAGCAAGTGCAGACCTTGGTGCAAATCCACTGCACACGTTTTGGCGTGTCATTTTTCCGTTATCTCTTCCGGGAGTCATCAACGGAATTACACTGGTATTTTTACCTGCGATCAGTTCGTTCTTTATCCCGAAACTTTTGGGTGGAGGACAGTACTTCTTAATCGGTAACCTGATTGAAAATCAATTTATTACAGTAGGTGAATGGAACTTCGGCAGTGCCATCTCCATGATTATGGCGATTGTTATGATGTTGATGATGATGGCTGTGCGTAAGGTTGAAAATCACAATCGAGGCGGAAAGGAGGAGTAATCATGAGGAAAAATAAAAATTATTCCGGAAAAATCCTGATGATCCTGATGATTTTGTTCTTCTATCTGCCGATTCTATACATGATTGTATTTTCTTTTAATGAAGGAAAGTCACTGACTCATTTCACGGGTTTTTCGTTGCGTTGGTATGAGCATATGTTGGAGTCCAGAGATATGATGGGTGCGCTTTATACCACGTTTAGTGTGGCATTGATTGCGACGGCAATTTCTACGATAGTTGGAACAATTGCGGCAATCGGGCTCAGCAAATCCAGAAAAATTGTCCGCAATGTCATGGAACAGGTAAATAATTTTCCATTGATGAATCCGGAAATCGTAACCGCGATTGGTTTTATGTTACTTTTTATCACGTTTCGGATTGATAAAGGGTATGTGACAATGCTGCTGGCGCATATCGCATTCTGTATCCCTTATGTCATGCTTTCGGTTATGCCAAAGATTAAGTCCTTGGACCCGAATCTCGCAGATGCGGCAATGGACCTTGGATGTACTCCGTGGCAGGCATTGATGAAAGTAATTGTACCGCAAATCACACCGGGGATTTTTTCGGGAGCGCTGATAGCGTTTACCATGTCAATTGATGATTTCATCATTTCCTACTTTGTGACAGGAAGCGGTGTGAAGAACTTAAGTATCATGGTTTATACCATGAGCAAGCGTGTAAATCCGAGTATCAATGCGATTTCTACCTTGGTAGTCGTGATTATTACCATTGCTTTGGTAGTAATTAATCTGGCGCCGGGTATCTTTGCAAAAAGAGCAAAGACAGAAGAAATCCGGAAACACAGGGCTTTCATTCCGGTTGTTGTGGGCGTTGTTATCATAGGATTGATTGCGGTGCTTGTAAATATCGGCGGCGGAAAGGAACCTCTTCCGTATGCAGGACAAAAATTGTATGTATACAATTGGGGAGAATATACCGGTGAAAACATTCTCGGTGAATTTGAGAAGAAGACCGGAGCAACGGTAATTATGGAGAACTTTGATTCCAATGAACAGATGTATATCAAAGTGGCAAATGGAGAGGCTTATGACATTCTTGTGCCAAGCGATTATATGATTCAGAGATTAATCCAGGAAAATCTCTTGCAGAAACTGGACCGGGAGCGGCTGACGGGACTGGATAATTTATCCGATGCCGTAAAAGGACTCCCGTACGATGAAAAGAATGAGTATTCCGTACCGTATTTCTGGGGAAATGTCGGAATCGTATACGACAAGAGAAAAGTAGATATTAAGGATTTGGAAAAAGAAGGTTTTGACATTTTCTTAAATGAAAAATACAAAGGGGATATTTACCTGTATGATTCCGAGCGGGATTCATTTATGATGGCACTGAAGGCGTTGGGATATTCCATGAATACGGCAGATGAAAGGGAGATTCAGGAAGCCTATGGGTGGCTGGTAAAATGTGTCGAGACGATGAAGCCTGAGATAGTGATGGATGAAATCATTGATAATATGGCAAATGCAAGAAAAGCATTGGGACTTATTTATTCCGGAGATGCCACCTATGTCATGAGCGAAAATGAGAATATGGGATTTTATCTGCCGAAAGAGGGCACAAATCTTTGGTCTGATGCCATGGTAATCCCCAAAAATGCAAAGAATCCGGAATTGGCACATGAGTTTATCAATTTTGTGTGTGAATATGAGGGGGCTTATGACAACTCCAGTTATGTAGGTTATACTTCTGCAAATCAGGAAGTAGTGGAAGTGCTTTCCGGAGAAGGCGGGGACTTTGAAGGAATTAATGCATATATTCCGAGAACCGGAAATAAGAAAGACGAGGTGTTCGTCTACAATGAAGAGACCCGAAAAATTTTGAGTAATCTTTGGAGCAAAGTAAAGATTGTTGCAAGCAATGCGAGGTAAGGAGGTAATTGAAATGAAAAAGAAACTGCTGTTTGGTTTTGCAGTTGTTTTCGTGGCAGTTGCATTGATTGGCTGCGGGAAAAAGGAAAAGGCAAAGGAAGAAGGGACTGCAACCGAAGAGACAGAAGAGATAGCAGTCTCGACGGAGATTGAGACGATTGATGATTTGCTCAATAATGTCCTTGCCGCATATACACCGAAAGAGGAATGTTTTGCTATCATTGGCGGAACAGGGCAATTCAAAGAATATGGGAAAACGACGTTTTGTGACACGACTAATATAGAAGAAGTGGTGTCGAAACTTCATATTCCGGCTGAGTTAATCGGACAAACGGATGCGATGGCATATGGGGCTGATGCAGACTGTGAACATAATATAACAATGGCGGCAGTTCATTTGACAGATGCGAAATCGATGGATGCGTTTGTAGAAAGCCTCGCTTCGGCTATCCGGACTACCGAATGGTCGGGCGGATATCCGGAAAGATTTGTAGTGTATCAGGTGAAAGATGAATATGTGGCATATGCAACCGGCATTGACTTTTGTATAGACAGCTTTACAAAGAAACTTGAATTTGTATATAAGGATGCAGCAACACTTCTTTTGAATGAAACAATAGAAATATACTAGGAAGAGTATATCAATAAAAAAAATAATGTGCAGAAAGGACGGATGAATTATGGGAACAATGAATCCAAAGTATGACCCGCTGTTTACGCCATGGAAGATTGGCAATGTGGAGATTAAAAACAGAATTGTGCTTTGCCCGATGGGAGGAACTTCACTCTTTGGATGGATGGAGCCAAACCACTTTGATAAGGAAGCAGCGAAATTTTTCTTGGAAAGAGCACAGAACAATGTGGGACTTATCATCCCGGGAATAGCGCCGATTCGCGATACGTTGGGAAGAAAGTGGCTTTATCAGAATAAGAAAAAATTTAAAGAATTGAAGGAGTTTATGGATGGAATCCATAAGACGGGAGCGAAACTTTTCATTCAGATGACGGCAGGAATGGGGCGTTCCTGGGCGATTCCGGACAGCATGTTGATGTTACATAAAAATCCGATTCTTCGTACGATTGCGAAACCAATCATTGATACGGACCATGAACTGGCAAGTCCGAGTGCACTTCCTGCACGCTGGGCGCCGGATATTACAACCCGTCCGATGACAGTAAAAGAAATCAAAGAAATTGTGGAAGCATTTGCAAAGACTGCGAAACTCTGTCAGGAAGCCGGTGTTGACGGTGTGGAGGTTCACGCAGTTCATGAGGGATATTTGTTAGACCAGTTTACACTGAAATATACAAATAAAAGAACAGACGAATATGGCGGTTCGTTTGAGAATAGATATCGTTTTGCAACGGATATTGTGAAAGCAATCAAAGCGGAGTGCGGAAAAGAGTTCCCTGTCTCTCTCCGCTATTCAGTAGAGTCTAAGGTAAAAGATTTCCGCGTGGGTGCGGTTCCGGGAGAAGAGTATACGGAAATCGGCCGTGATATGGAAGAGAGCAAAAAGGCGGCGAAGTACTTACAGGATGCAGGCTATGATATGCTCAACGCAGATAACGGAACCTACGATTCCTGGTATTGGGCACATCCACCACAATATATGCCACAAAACTGTAACTTGGACGATGTTGCAGAGATTAAGAAAGTGGTGGATATCCCGGTTGTGTGTGCAGGACGTATGGAACCGGAAGCCGGAGCACAGGCTGTGTCAGAAGGACGCATTGATGCGGTGGGCGTTGCACGTCAGTTCCTCGCAGATTCTGAGTGGGTTACAAAATTGATTGAAGACAGAATGGATGAAATCAGGCCATGTATTTGCTGTCATAACGGATGCTTTAATTTTGCAAGTTACAAAGGCCATGCAAATGACCAGGCTTTCTCTGATTCATGTGGGCTTGCACGTTGTGCGCTTGTTCCGAGTGTGATGCAGTCTAAGAAATACAAAATCGAACCGGCTAAGAAAGCGAAGAAAATCGCAGTTATCGGCGGCGGTATCGGTGGTATGGAGGCGGCTATTGTCTGTGCAAAACGCGGACATAGCGTGACTTTATATGAAAAGGATGATAAACTCGGCGGTATTTTCATTGCGGCAGCAGCACCATCGTTTAAAGAGAAAGACCGTGCACTTATCGCCTGGTATGAGCGTGAAATTACAAGATGGCCGATTGAGGTAAAATTGAATACCGAAGTAAAAGATGTAAAAGAACTTGACGCAGACGAAATTATCGTTGCGACGGGTACGAAAGCAAGAAAACTTCCGGTAAAAGGCGCTGAATATGCAATGGACGCGACAGAATACTTGCTCGGTGAAAAGGAAGCGGGCGAGAACGTAACGATTATCGGTGGCGGTCTTACAGGATGTGAGATTGCTTATGATTTATATCTGCAAGGAAAGAAGCCTACCATTGTGGAAATGAAAGATGACCTTATTGCAGTGAGGGGCGTGTGCCTTGCAAACTCAAGTTATCTCCGCGATTTCTTCAATGCAAACAAGGTTCCGGTATATTTGGAAACAAAACTTGGCGAGATTGAAAAAGATGGTGTGATTGCAGTAGATAAAGAAGGAAAATCGTTCAAGATTCCGTCAGACAGCGTGATTCTTTCCGTGGGATATACACCGACTCCGATTGCACCAAAAGGTGGAAAGGTTCACTTGGTAGGAGATGCGTCAAAAGTCGGTAATCTCCGTACTGTTATCTGGCAGGCTTGGAGAGTTGCAATGAAACTGTAAGGAGGGATAATATGAAATTAACAAATGAACAACAGGAAATTTTAAATGGCTCACAAGGCGAGACCATGGCGAAGGTTATGAAAACCTTAGTGATGTTTGGCGATGCATTCGGTGCGGAAAAGATGGTACCGGTTACATCCAAATATAATCATCTGGTTACATCATTTGGATTGGGTCTTTTGGCGCCGGTATATGAATTAATGGATAAGCTGTTGGAGACGGGAGCAGTTTCCAAACAACAGTTTTCGGTAGACCCTCGTCCGATTGATAAAAACGTACCTGCAAATCTGTTACAGAAATTGATTTTTCACAAGTTCATGTACAACAAGCAGGATTTTTATGAAGAACAATTAAACAAACTTGGACTGATGGATAAGGATGCATTCACCTGTGCATGTTATATGGATGAAGTGGGGAACAAACCACAAAAAGGCGAAGTATTAAGCTGGGCAGAATCATCCGCAGTTGTATATGCGAACTCTGTTCTCGGAGCAAGATGTAATCGTAATTCAGGTATCATGGATATTATGGGCTCTGTACTTGGATATGTTCCGTATTATGGACTTTTGACAGACGAAGGAAGAAAAGCGACCTGGGTGGTTAAAGTAGAGACAACGAAAAAGCCGGAAGCACAGCTTCTCGGTTCGGCGATTGGCATGAAGGTTATGGAAGACGTTCCTTATATCGAAGGCTTGGATAAGTGGATTGGTACCGAGTTAGACGATGAGGCATGCACTTATTTGAAAGATTTCGGTGCGGCAACGGCATCAAACGGTGCGGTTGGTCTCTACCATGTGGATAACTTAACTCCGGAAGCAAAAGAAAGTGGAAAAGATTTAATCACGGCAGATGCAAAGGTGTATGTGATTGATGATGCTGAATTGGAGCGTGTGAAAAATGAATATCCGGTTATCTGGAAAGACATCAATGCAAAACCAAAACTTTGTTTCATGGGATGTCCGCATATGACATTGCAGCAATTGAAGGACTGGACTGACAGAGTGGAAGCGGGACTTCAGGAAGCAGGAAATACCAAGGTTCAGATTCCTACCGTATTTACGACTGCACCGGCAGTACTTAAGGAATTTGAAAAGACAGAATACGCAGAGAGACTTAAGAAAACAGGTGTTATCGTATCTTATATCTGCCCATTGATGTATATGAACAACCCTCTTTGCGGAAAGATGCCAGTCATTACATCTTCAAATAAGCTTCGTACATATACGACGGCTCGTTATTATACGGAAGATGAGATTTTGATGCAGATTACGAAGGGAGGCAAATAAGATGAAAGAATTTAAAGGACGTGTTGTAACTCCGGGAACAACTTCAGCGGAAGCAGTGGTAACACACGGAGGTTTTAATACTCTTGCATCTCTTCAAAAACCATTGCAGTTTGGAGATAAAAGTGCAAAATGTTCAGATCAGAACAATCCGGACTTATACGGAAAACCGTTGGCAGGCAAAGCACTCTGTCTGCCGCAGACCATCGGTTCAACTACAGGAGGTCTTGTTATTTATTGCGCATGTGCGATGGAACGTCAGCCTGCCTGCATGTTATTTGCAAATCATATTGATTCTTTGGCGGCAGCAGGAGCTATCTTGGCAGATGTATGGATTGACAAGATTTCCATGCCTGTTGTAGACTGTTTAGGTGAGGAATTCCTCGACTATGTAAAGGACGGAATGACAATCACTGTCAAAGAAGACGGAGTGGTTGTTGTAGAATAAAAGAAAGGTATTTATCCAATGAGAACAGGAAAAAGAGTTCTTTCCGGAATCTTGGGATTGATATTAACGATTGGAAGCGTTGGCATGACCGCCAATGCTTCCAATGTAGTTGAAATCCCTGCAACGGAAGTTGATAGCGTATATTATTCAGAAGTAGATTCAAACAGCATAGAAGGATGGGCACAAGGTCCGAATATTTACAGCGAATCCGGTATTGTTATGGATATAGACAGTGGAGCGATTCTCTACGCAAAGAACATTGATGACCAACATTATCCGGCGAGCATTACTAAGGTTGCGACAGCGTTGCTTGCGTTAAAAATCTATAAGATGGACGAGGTTGTCAAATTTACGTGGGATGATATCAGCTTTTTGGAGTATGGCGATGCACATATTGCCATGAAAGAAAACGAAGAGATTTCTATGGAAGATGCCATGTGTGGAATGCTGCTTGCGTCTGCGAATGAAGTGTCTCATGCAATCGGCGCTCATATGAAAGGCGGTTATGATGAGTTTGTCAAGTTGTTGAATGAGACTACGAGGGATATTGGATGTAAGAACTCGCATTGGGTAAATACTTATGGCTTGCATGATCCGGAGCATTATACCTCTGTAAGAGATATGGCGCTTATCGGTTCAGAAGCATTCAAATATAAAAAATTTCGAGAAATTATAAATACATATGAACATATCATTCCGGAAACAGAACTGACGAATGAAAAAAGATATGTTCATCAAAACCATAAAATGATTCGAGAGTGGGATAATAGATACTATGAGTACTGTGTAGGCGGGAAAACAGGATATACGGATCAGGCACTTACGACATTGATTACATTTGCGACCAAAGACGATGTAAATCTGGTTGCGGTTGTCATGAGAACGCATGGCGGCGGAAACAATGCTTACACGGACACGAAAGAGATATTAAATTATGGTTTTGACAATTTTACCAAGGTGGATGTTTCCGATATTGTAGAAAAAAATGAAAAAATTTCTGAAATAGAAGGTTTTTCTTATGTGATGCTTCCGACAGGTGTAGATAAGGGGAATTTAGAAAGCAGTTTTGTATTGCCGACCGAAGAGGGAGACAGAACCGGCAAAATGTCTTTTACTTATGAAGGACAGGAAGTGGGAACGGTAAAGGTAAAAATTACGGACCGGGAATATAATCGTATTCATGGCATTACAGAAAAGCAGAAGCCGACAGAAAAAAAGAAAGGAAAGACAGGACTGCCGATTGCTCTCAAAGTCATTTTGATTATATTAGGAATCTTCGCAATACTTTTTGCGGCATTTATGGGATTCGTGATTTACAGAAGATATCAAATTAAGAAGAGACGCAGACAAAGACATCTGAGATATCTCAGGCAGCAGCGCGAAAGAGAGAACACAAGGCAATGATGATTTTTTATACGGGGGAGATAAATGAAAAAGAAGAAAAGTACGGAGAAAGAATTTAATAATCCTGCAAAATCCTCGCCGAATGTGAAGGAGATAAAGGAAGAAAAGAAGCCGCAGAGAAAAGCAGAGAAAAAGGCAAAACGAATGAAAAGAAACAGTGTTATCTTTGTGACTTTACACGGCATTTTGAGTGGAATATTTTTGATTAGTGTACTCGCATTGGGAGTTCTGCCGTTTTCTTATCTGGCGGCGGTTTTTGCGATTGTGGTACTTTTGTTTGTGGTTGCATGGTGGTCACAAAAGAGGAAAAAGGCGGGCAGAATTATCGGCAGAATATATAGCACTGTGATTATGCTTGTATTACTGCTTGGCAGTTTTTGCATGGGTGTGGCGAATCATGTGTTGAATCAGATAACGGATGCGCCATATGAGGTAAAAGAAGAAAAAACGAATTTTTTGAGCCTTGATTCGGTATTTTCTATAACGGAAGATTCCTTTTGCGTGTATGTAGAAGATATAAATAGAAAGGCGGAAGTGGAAGACGCACAGATATTTTTATCTGTAAATTTAAAGACTCATCAGATTCTTGAAGTTACGACACCGGGAGCGTGTTTTGTGACGATTCCCAATATTTCCAAAGGGCAAAAGGAATATCTGGCGAATGTGGGAGAGTATGGGATTGAGGCAACCATTTCAGCAATGGAGAATTTGTATGAGACGAAGATACCATATTATCTGAAGGTGGATATGCAGTGGCTGAATGCCATGAAAAGCGGCGGATTTTCGTTAGATACGGTAAAAGAGTTATATGATGGAATTGTAAATATCGATAAATATGTTCAGACTAATATGAAAAAGGGAGAATTGCGGGAACTCATAAAAATGAGAATCCAAGATTTTACAGATTTGGAAATACAAACATATGTGGTGGATGGAATAGAAGGGAAAAGTTATACCTTTACCTCACCGGATGATATGGTAAAGGGAATTGTTCCGAATCCGAACAAGGTCGAAGAAGTGATTCAGTGGATTGATAAAATGGAAGAGGATGAGGTTTTAAAGAAGTCGAATCCGATTATTTTAAAATAAAATGGAGTAGAGTTAATGGAAATAGATGAACGCGTAGCGAAAGATGTGAAATTGTTAAAACGGTTATCCTATGTAACGATGGGGATACTTGGTTTTGTATATGTGTGCCTTGTAGCGCTGTGGCTTTTCTTCACTGAAAAGTCGGTGCGGATAGCCGGCAACGAAGAAGATAGAAGGCTGGCACTTTTTATGGTAGGAATGACGGGCTTTTTTGTTCTGCTTGCTCTCGTGTTTGGTTTTTTAAATCTTAAAAAGTACAAAGTGAGCCTTGCTGTCACATATATGATTTTGGGAGAACTGGCATTTTATTTTTGCGTGGGACAGTTTATAGGAGCAGGAACACAGACGTTACCATTCCTTGCTCTTATGGCGATTCCTCATGCGTGTATTATTAAAATGCAATGCCAGATAAAAAAGAAATGTAAAAGTTGTGAGGGGGAATAAAAATGGAAAAAATACGAAACAAAAAAATAATCATAGGCGCATTGAGTGTAATTGCGGTAGTTATTGTTGTGATTGTTGGGATTCTTCTGTTTCAAAAAAGTGCTTTGGAAAAAAGATTGAAGAGCAAAACATGGTGGGAAGAAATTGAGATTACCAACACTCCGCATGGAGACCGTTATGATGTCAGTATGAGTTGTAAAAGATATACTTTTTGTAAGTCGGGAAATATCAGAGAAGAAGATTTTGGCTTTGGTGACGGAGTATATTGGTCTAATAAGGAAGTGACGCTTGACAATATACCAGAACATTATACCTTTTCGGATGTTCGCTCATCCAATGACGAGAACTGGAAAATTTCTCTAAATAAGAAATTAAAATTTGAAGGGAAAAGTTACAGATGGAATAAAGAAGAGGCGGAGGATACATGGTACATAAAAGGAGATACCTTACGGATAGGAAAAATCATCTGCTCTATCGAAAAACCGAGTTTAGACATATACCCGTTCGGGGAGGAGATACCATACTGGTGTGCGAAGTGCGGCAAAAAAGGACCATATGAGAACGAATGTCCAAATTGTAAAAGCAAGGACAAGATAGAATGTGATTGGGAAAGTCCTTATAAATAAATGCTAAGAAACCCTTGACTTTTCAAGGGGTTCTTCTTATAATAAAGCCGTTATGATGTAAAAACGATGACGAAGACAGTAGAGTATGTTTCAAAGTCACAGCGAGTCAGGGTTGGTGCGAGCCTGATACGAGTAGAATATATTTGAATATCACTTTCGAGTTGCAGTTGCCGAAATTGTGTTTTGGGATTTGGTATCAAAGGGTATGAGATTAAGCACTGACGGTATTCCACCGTTAACAGGAACGCATATGATAGTATGATGTAACAGGTGGTTTACGAAGTTATTACAGCCTCGTCCTTTTACAGGGCGAGGCTCTTTTATTTACTTAAAGGAGGAGAATGATGTATCAGAAAGTATCGACAGATCTAGGGTTTGTGGAACGCGAAAAGAAAACAGAAAAGTTTTGGACTGATAACAAGATTTTTGAAAAAAGTATGGAAAATCGTAAAGAAGGCGAAACGTACACTTTCTACGATGGACCTCCGACAGCCAATGGAAAACCACACATAGGTCATGTTTTGACACGTGTTATCAAGGATATGGTTCCGAGATACCGCACCATGAAAGGGTATATGGTACCGAGAAAAGCCGGCTGGGATACACACGGACTTCCGGTAGAACTTGAAGTGGAAAAGATGCTTGGACTTGACGGGAAAGAGCAGATTGAAGAATATGGATTAGAGCCATTTATCTCACACTGTAAAGACAGTGTATGGAAATACAAGGGTATGTGGGAAGGATTTTCTTCCAGAGTTGGTTTCTGGGTAGATATGGACAATCCATACATCACTTACGATAACAAATTTATCGAATCTGAGTGGTGGGCATTGAAACAAATCTGGGATAAGGGACTGTTATACAAAGGTTATAAAATCGTTCCTTACTGTCCGAGATGTGGAACACCTCTTTCCAGCCATGAAGTAGCACAAGGCTATAAGGATGTCAAAGAACGTTCCGCTGTTGTAAGATTTAAGGTGAAAGGTGAAGATGCTTATATTTTGGCATGGACAACAACACCGTGGACACTTCCGTCAAATGTTGCTCTTTGTGTAAATCCGAATGAGACTTATGTGAAAGTCAAAAACGAAGGATACACATATTATATGGCAGAAACTCTTGTAAGTTCAGTCTTAGAAGGGGATGTGGAAGTATTAGAGTCTTATATCGGGAAAGACTTAGAAGGAAAAGAATACGAACCGTTATTCCCATTTGTGACATTGAATAAGAAAGCATACTATGTGACATGCGACACATATGTAACTTTGACAGATGGTACGGGTGTAGTTCATATTGCACCGGCATTTGGTGAAGATGATGCGAATGTGGGACGTAAATATGATCTTCCATTCTTACAACTGGTAGATGAAAAGGGTGAGATGACAGCAGAAACACCATGGGCAGGCACATTCTGTAAGAAGGCTGACCCACTGGTACTGCAAGATTTGGAAGAGAGAGGTCTGTTATTTTCTGCTCCGAATTTTGAGCATAGTTATCCGCACTGCTGGAGATGTAATACTCCGCTTATCTACTATGCACGTGAATCTTGGTTTATCAAGATGACAGACGTAAAAGAGAACTTAATTAGAAATAATAATACAGTAAACTGGATTCCGGAAAGTATCGGAAAAGGCCGTTTCGGCGATTGGCTTGAGAACGTGCAGGACTGGGGAATTAGCCGTAACCGCTACTGGGGAACGCCACTTAATATCTGGGAATGTGAATGCGGACATATGCACTCTATCGGAAGCATAGAAGAATTAAAATCAATGTCGGATAACTGTCCTGATAATGTGGAACTTCACCGCCCGTTTATCGACGAAGTGACAATCAGGTGCCCGCACTGTGGAAAAGAGATGCACCGTGTACCGGAAGTTATCGACTGCTGGTTTGACAGCGGAGCGATGCCGTTTGCACAACATCATTATCCATTTGAAAATCAGGAGATTTTTGAGCAGCAATTTCCGGCAGAATTTATTTCCGAGGGTGTAGACCAGACGCGTGGATGGTTCTACTCATTGCTTGCGATTTCTACATTATTGTTTGATAAAGCACCGTACAAGAACGTACTCGTACTTGGACACGTGCAGGATAAAGACGGACAGAAGATGAGTAAGTCGAAAGGAAATGCGGTAGACCCATTTGAGGCATTGGAAGAATACGGAGCAGATGCAATCCGCTGGTATTTCTACAGCAACAGCGCACCTTGGCTTCCGAATCGTTTCCATGGAAAGGCTGTTACAGAGGGACAGCGCAAGTTCATGGGTACACTTTGGAATACTTACGCATTCTATGTGCTTTATGCAGAGATTGACCAATTCGACGCTACAAAATATTCTTTGGAATATGATAAACTTAGCGTTATGGATAAATGGTTACTGTCAAAATTGAACACACTAATTAAGACAGTTGATGAGAACCTTGAAAATTACAGAATTCCGGAAAGTGCGAGAGCGCTTCAGGACTTTGTAGATGACATGAGTAACTGGTACGTCAGAAGAAGCCGTGAACGTTTCTGGGCAAAAGGCATGGAACAAGACAAGATTAATGCTTATATGACACTTTACACAGCGCTGGTTACGGTCGTAAAAGTGGCAGCGCCGATGATTCCGTTTATGACAGAAGACATTTACCAAAACTTAGTAAGAAGCCTTGACAAGAACGCTCCGGAGAGTATCCACTTATGTGATTACCCGGTTGCTGACGATGACTACATTGACAAGGAATTGGAAGCAAACATGGACGAAGTCCTCAAGATTGTCGTGATGGGACGTGCCTGTAGAAATGCAGCAAATATTAAGAACCGTCAACCAATCGGAAAAATGTTTGTAAAATCTGACAATGTTCTTCCGGAATTTTATCAGGAAATCGTGGAAGAAGAATTGAATGTGAAGGCAATGGAATTTACAGATGATATACGTGCATTTACTTCCTATACATTCAAACCACAACTTAGAACGGTCGGACCAAAGTTCGGTAAAATCTTGGGAGGTATCAAAGCTGTCCTCGATACGATTGACGGAAATGCTGCAATGGATGAAATCAGAGCGACAGGCACCTTAAAATTAGACATTAACGGTCAGGAAATTACACTTCTGGAAGAAGACCTTTTGATTGACATGACACAAATGGAAGGTTATGTATCAGAAAATGACAACGCAGTCACAGTTGTTCTTGATACGAACTTGACAGAAGAGTTGCTGGAAGAAGGTTTTGTAAGAGAATTAATCAGTAAGATTCAGACGATGAGAAAAGAAGCTGGCTTTGAAGTGACAGATAAGATTACAGTTTATTACGAAGGAACACAAAAAGCAGAAAGCATTTTTGAAAAACATGCCGCAGAAATCGGCAGTGAAGTATTGGCAATCGAAGTTATCAAAAAAGCCCCGGCAGGATATACAAAAGAATGGAACATCAATGGTGAAAAGGTAACTCTCGGAGTTGAAAAATAAGGAGAGAGATTTATGAAAAAGAAAGTGAAATTTAACAAAGAAGAGTTTAAGACAGCAGTAGAGAATAATGTAAAAAGACTCTACAGAAAGACAATTGAAGAAGCTTCAGAGCAACAACGTTTTCAAGCAGTTTCATATGCAGTAAAGGATATTATTATTGATAACTGGCTTGCAACACAAGAGCAATATAAGAAAGACGACCCGAAGACAGTTTACTATATGTCCATGGAATTCTTGATGGGTAGAGCATTAGGAAATATTTTAATTAACCTTACTTCTTACCAGGAAGTTCGTGAGGCATTAGATGAAATGGGTATCGACATCAATGTCATCGAAGATCAGGAACCGGACGCAGCTCTTGGTAATGGAGGACTTGGACGTCTTGCAGCCTGCTTCTTGGATTCGCTGGCTTCACTTGGATATGCAGCTTATGGATGTGGTATCCGTTATCACTATGGAATGTTCAAACAAAAAATTAAAAACGGTTATCAGGTAGAAACACCGGACAACTGGTTAAAAGACGGCAATCCATTTGAAGTGCGCCGTGATGAATATGCAAAAGAGGTACGCTTTGGAGGAAAAATCCGCGTAGAAATAGACGAAGAAACAGGACGTGAAAACTTTATTCAGGAAGATTTTGAATCTGTTCTTGCAATTCCATACGATATGCCAATCGTTGGTTATGGAAACAATATCGTCAATACACTTCGTATCTGGGATGCTAAGGCGATTACGGAATTTCATTTGGATAAGTTTGACCGCGGTGAGTATCAAAAGGCAATTGAGCAGGAGAACCTTGCTAAGACAATCACAGAGGTATTGTATCCGAACGATAATCACTACGCCGGTAAGGAACTTCGTTTGAAACAACAATATTTCTTTGTTTCTGCAAGTTTGCAGGAAATTATCGCAAAATATAAGAGAGAACATGTTGACGGAGATATCAGAAATATTTATGAAAAAGTAACCATCCAAATGAACGATACGCACCCAACTGTGGCAGTTGCAGAACTTATGAGAATCCTTATGGATGAAGAGGGTCTGACATGGGCGGAAGCTTGGGATGTAACGACTAAGACGGTGGCTTACACGAACCATACCATTATGGCAGAGGCACTTGAAAAATGGCCAATCGATCTTTTCTCGAGATTGCTTCCACGTGTTTACCAAATCATCGAAGAAATCAACAAGCGTTTTGTTGCAAAAATCAGAGAGCTTTATCCAAACGATGAATCAAAAGTTGCTAAGATGGCAATTTTATATGATGGTCAGGTTAAGATGGCGCACCTTGCGATTATAGCAGGTTACTCTGTAAATGGTGTTGCGGCACTTCATACAGAAATCCTAAAGAAACAGGAATTAAAAGATTTCTATGAAATGATGCCTGAGAAATTTAATAATAAGACAAATGGTATCACGCAAAGACGTTTCCTGTTACACGGAAATCCGCTTCTTGCAGACTGGGTAACAAGTCACATCGGAGATGGCTGGATTACAGACCTTGCGCAGATGGAAAAATTGAAACCACTTGCAGATAACGAAAAAGCAAGAAGAGAATTTATGGCAATCAAATATGAAAATAAAGTTCGTCTTGCAAAATACATTAAGGAACACAATGGTGTAGACGTAGACCCGACATCTATCTTTGACGTACAGGTTAAGAGATTGCACGAATACAAGCGTCAGCTTTTAAACATTTTACACGTAATGTACTTGTACAACCAAATCAAAGATAATCCGGAAATGGAATTCTATCCAAGAACATTTATCTTTGGTGCGAAGGCGGCAGCAGGTTATGCCCGTGCGAAACAAACGATTAAGTTAATCAATTCCGTTGCTGATGTAGTCAACAACGACGCAAGTATTAACGGCAAATTGAAGGTTGTATTTATTGAAGATTACAGAGTATCTAATGCGGAATGGATTTTTGCGGCAGCAGATGTCAGCGAACAGATTTCTACCGCTTCTAAAGAGGCTTCCGGAACAGGTAACATGAAGTTCATGTTAAACGGTGCTCCGACACTTGGTACTATGGACGGTGCTAACGTGGAAATCGTAGAAGAAGTCGGTATGGAAAACGCATTTATCTTCGGATTGAGCTCAGATGAAGTTATCAACTATGAAAATAATGGCGGATACAACCCGGTTGACATTTACTTTGCAGATTGGGATATCAAACGCGTGGTTGACCAGTTGGTTGACGGAACTTATGCAAATGGAGACAGAGAATTATACAGAGACTTATACAATTCACTTCTCAACACATACAGCACGGACAGAGCAGACACTTATTTCATCCTGAAAGATTTCAGAAGTTATGCAGACGCACAGAAAAAAGTGGAAGAAGCATATAGAGATCAGGATAGATGGGCTAAGATGGCGATGATTCAGACGGCTTCATGTGGTAAATTTACTTCTGACAGAACCATCCAGGAATATGTGGATGATATTTGGAAGTTAGACAAAGTTGTAATAAAGAAATAATTTTGTTTCTATTCAGAAATGTAATAAAACAGAATAAATAGGATAAGCCCCTCATACAATACAGTATGGGGGCTTGTTTTATGTGGCAAAAAGTAAAAAAGATAGGTTCAATTATCATTATTATAGTATTATTGCCGTATATTGTTACGGTTTTTATCAATGGAAGAAACATAAAAGTTTCGCAAGACACAATGTTGGACGAGTATTGTATAGGGGTGCTCGCACAAGAAGTTTCATCGGATTATGATGATGAGATGATAAAGGCTCAGGCGGTGTTGGTGCGAACAACGGTATACAGTGAGATTAAAGAATTGGACAAGAAATCTTTCAAAAAGGCAGATTTGGATTCGGAATGGTATAAGCGGCTGAAACGTATTTGGGAGGAGACGCAGGGACAGGTTTTGATGTATGACGGTGAATTGGCGTTGGTTCCGTTTCATCAACTTAGCAATGGAAGAACCCGGAGCGGCAAAGAAGTGCTGGGAAGCGATGCATATCCTTATTTACAGGGGAAGGAGTGCCCAAAGGATGTGGGCTCGGATTTGCAGATGCAGACCAAGGTGCTGGAAGTGTCCGGCGCAAAAATTTTATCTTCTGACAGTGCCGGCTACGTTACGGAAGTGCAAATCGGAAACGAAACGTGCAGCGGGGACAGTTTTCGGGATACATATGGATTGGCTTCGGGATGTTTTGAATTGCAGGAGTTTGACGGGAAAACAAGGGCGGTCACAAAAGGGGTTGGACACGGACTTGGAATGAGTCAGTATACCGCAAATGAGATGGCAAAAGAGGGAAGCACTTATCGGGAAATTTTGCAATTTTTCTTTGAAGGAACCGAAATCAAAGAGGTTGCAGAAATTTTGTGGGATACGGAATAAGAGGAACGCTTTCTGGCAAAAATAATGCCAGAGGTGATGAATATGAGAAATAAACGCGATAATTCAAGAAGAGAAAAGGGCGCAGCAGTTGGGTTGGTAGTAAGTTTTGTGGCAATGATAGCAATCGTGGGGATGATAACATTTAGCCAATATCAAAATAGAAACAGAATGCAACAGAAATTGCAGCAGGCCAAAACAGAATTAGATACGTCAGAGAAAAAAGATGATATTTCGAAAGAGATAAGTACGGATTCCATACATGCGGAAATTAAAAAACCAAAAAAAGAAGAAGTTCCTGATAAAACTGATAAAACGGTAGCAGAGACAACGCCGGCGTC
Source organism: uncultured Faecalimonas sp. (assembly GCA_964604665.1). GTDB lineage: Bacteria > Bacillota > Clostridia > Lachnospirales > Lachnospiraceae > Faecalimonas. Next base: position 33,500 of record CAZRZV010000001.1, read on the forward strand.
TTCGACTCCGGAGACATATCGATTTTCTGCAAATGATGTGCTTCTGTGGCCGATTGACGGAAACGTAATTTTAAGTTACAGCATGGATACACCGGTATATTTCCAGACTTTAGATCAGTATAAATGCAATTCGGCATTGATTATATCAGGAGAAGTAGGTATGGATGTGATTGCGGCAGCGACAGGCGAAGTGCTGTCCGTAGAGACAACTGCGCAGACAGGAACAACAATTACATTAAATATCGGAAGCGGATATAAATTGGTATATGGACAGTTAAAAGAAGTGTGTGTGAAAAAGGGAGACCATGTTGCAGAGGGTCAAACACTTGGATATGTAAGTGAGCCTACAAAGTATTACAGTGTAGAAGGACCGAATGTATATTTTCAATTGCTGAAAAATGAAGAGCCGGTAAATCCGCTGGAATATTTGGATGTTTAGCAAATTCAAATCGCAAATCGCAAATCGCAAATCCGGGACGTAGTAAAATTGAATTTTACTACGTCCCGGTTTGAGTTTTGCTATGTCCCATTTTGAACTTAAGGGTGCCCCTTTTGATAAAATCATTATATTACAAATCCATATATGAATATAAAATGGCATATACTTCCGCCCATGACGAATAAGTGAAATATTTCGTGTGAGCCAAAGTTCTTGTGCTTGTTATTGAAGATAGGAAGTTTTAAAGCGTAGATAACACCGCCAATCGTGTAAATGATACCGCCTGTCAAAAGCCATCCAAATGCTTTGGCAGATAAAATATCTAAAAGCTGCGAAAAGGCAAGAACGCAAGTCCATCCCATCACAATATAAAGTACCGATGAAAACCATTTTGGACAATAAATCCAAAAAGCCTTAATTAAAATTCCGATAACAGCAAAGTTCCAGATTAATGCGAGGAGAAAATACCCTAATGGTTTTTCCAAAACGAGAAGACAAATCGGAGTATAAGTTCCTGCAATCAATACAGAAATCATCATGTGGTCAAATTTTTTTAAACAACGATTTATTTTTTCGGAAATATCAAACGTATGATACATCGTGCTGGCAGTATATAGTAAAATCATGCTCACAAGAAATATAACTGCTGAGACAAGATAGACTGCTTTCGGTTCTTTTGCAGCTTTGATAATTAACGGAACACCTGCGAAAACGGTCATCAGCATACCAATAAAGTGTGTAATGGCGCTTCCCGGATCCTTTGCTTTTCTGTTTTCTTTCAAATTATTCATAAAATCACCTCTTAAATGTATTAATAAAACAATAAGTAGTTTTCAAAACTATATCTAGTATATTCAAATATTACATCAAGTATTCATAAAGAGCAATATATTTTTTGCAATTTATAAAAATTTTATTCTTTACAAGTGAAAAAAAAAGGAATAGAATGACTTACATGATAAAAAATAGAGGAGTGATTTTATGTCATATAAGAAAATACTAACAATTCAGGATATATCATGCGTCGGACAATGTTCACTGACGGTAGCACTTCCGATTATTTCAGCATGCGGAGTGGAGGGCTGTGTGCTTCCATCGGCAGTTCTTTCTACACATACGGGGGGATTTACCGGATACACATTCCGTGATTTGACAGAAGATATGCCAAACATCAAAGAGCATTGGAAAAAAGAAAATATTAAATTTGATGCAATTTATACAGGATATTTGGGAAGCAAAAAACAAATCGAATACGTGGCAGAGTTTTTTGATGAAACAGGAACAGAAGATTGTGTGAAGATTGTAGACCCTGCAATGGCAGACAATGGAAATCTCTATTACGGATTTGACATGGAATTTGTGGAATCCATGAAAGGTCTTTGTGCAAAAGCGGACTATGTGCTTCCAAATATTACCGAAGCATGTTTCCTTACAGGCGTGGAGTACAAGACAGAATATGACAGGGCATACGTAGACTTATTGATAGAGAAGTTTGTTGCCATGGGCTGCAAGAATATCATTTTCACTGGTGTTTCATATGAAAAAGGAAGAACCGGAGTAGTGGTGTTTGAAAATGGCGAATATACTTATTACGAACACGAAAAACTGGAAAACAGCTGTCACGGAACAGGTGACATCTACGCATCAGCTTTCACGGGAGCGTTGATGAGAGGAAAGACAGCATACGAGGCGGCAAAGATTGCGGCAGACTATGTTGTAGAATGTATCAAATACACAGCAACACTTGATAATCACTGGTATGGAGCTGCATTCGAGCCGGTACTTGGAAAATTGATTACAGCAATTAACGAATAAGATTACAAAAAAGAAACAGCAACCGCAGAATTTGCGATTGCTGTTTTTGTGTAAGTAAATTATTTTAGTAATTTTCCGTTTTTCTTTCAAAGTAAGCGATTGGATGTGCACATACAGGGCAGATAGCAGGAGCGTCCGGACCTTCGTGGATGTAACCACAGTTGTTACATTTCCATCCCAAAGGAGCATCTCCCTTAAATGTCTTGTCGTTCTTGTAGCTATCCAATAATTTCAAGTAACGTTTTTCGTGAGCTGCCTCTACTTTGGCAACATATTCAAATTTGAGAGCCAATTCTTCAAAGCCTTCTTCTCTGGCTTCTTTTGCCATACGAACGTACATCTCTGTCCATTCTTCATTTTCGCCTGCTGCCGCATCAGCCAAGTTCTCCGCAGTGTCGCCGATTCCATGGAATTCTTTGAACCACATTTTTGCATGTTCTTTTTCCTGACCTGCTGTTTCTTCAAAAATGTTAGCCATTTGAACAAATCCGGCCTTTTTAGCTGCCGAAGCATAATATGTATATTTGTTGCGTGCCATTGATTCGCCGGCAAATGCTTCCATTAAGTTTTTCTCTGTTTTTGTTCCCGCGTACTTAGACATAATCAAATCTCCTTTTCATTTTATTTTAGTTCATTTAGTATAACATTTCGCGTGCGAAAAATCAATAAAAGGCAGAAATGTTGCACACAATTTGGGGAAATGTGGTAAGATATAAAGAACGGAGGAATGGTACATATGGTGAGTTTATTGGCAAAGTGGTTCATTAAAAACGGAAATGATTTGGAAGACCCGAAAGTGCGGCAAAAATACGGTATTTTGTGCGGTCTGGTAGGAAGTTGTCTGAATGTCATTTTATTTATAGGAAAATTTTTGGCAGGAATCATCAGTAAGTCCGTATCCATTACGGCAGATGCTTTTAATAATTTATCGGATGCGGCGTCATCGGTTCTTACCTTGATAGGTTTTCGTATGGCGGGTGCAAAGCCGGATACAGACCACCCGTTTGGACATGGAAGAATTGAATATGTGTCAGGACTGGCAGTGTCGGGTGCGATTTTGCTTATGGCATTTGAACTGATTAAGAGTTCCGTAGATAAAATTTTAAATCCGCAGGCGGTCAAGTTTAACAAATTGACTTTTATCATTTTAGTGGTTTCGATACTTGTGAAGTTTTATATGTATTTTTATAATCGTTCCATAGGTAAAAAATTAAGTTCGGCGGCCATGCGTGCAACGGCGACAGATAGTTTAAGTGATGTCTGTGCTACAACCGTGGTTCTGATAGCAACGATTGTAGGGGCTACGACAGGTCTTCATATTGACGGTTACTGTGGTTTGCTGGTTGCAATCTTTATTTTTTATGTAGGAATCAACGCGGCGAAAGAGACGTTGAATCCGCTTCTTGGACAACCGCCCGCAAAAGAATTTGTGGAGCGCATTGAAAATCTGGTAATGAATTATCCGGAAGTGATTGGAATTCATGATTTAATTGTGCATGATTATGGTCCGGGAAGACAGATGATTTCCCTTCATGCGGAAGTACCTGCCGAGGGAGATATTTTAGAATTGCATGATGTAATTGACAATATTGAGAGAGAATTAAGAAGTGAACTTCGCTGTGATGCGGTAATTCATATGGACCCGGTTGTGACAACGGATGAAAAGATTAATCATTTGAAAGAAAGTGTTTTCCAAATAGTGAAAAAACTCGATGAAAGTATTAGTATGCATGATTTTCGTGTGGTAATCGGACCGACACATACGAATTTGATTTTTGATGTGGTTGTACCGTATGAATATCGTCTGTCTGATGAGCAGATTAAGACAAGTATTGAAAGGACTGTAAAAGAGCAATTTGGCGAAGAGTATTTCTGTGTGATAAATGTAGATAAAGATTTTGCGAATTGAAGGAGTGTTTGAGATTATAAAATAAGAAATGGCAGGCAGAACATATTTATATCACACTAAAATTAGCCGCCGTACCAACCTTCCTTCAGCTCCACTTTTACTGCAATTCCATCTTCAAATATATATTGCATTGTAACATGATTTTCTATTTTATTTCAACTTTATGACAAAAAGTGTTATTATCAAACAAATTATGGTATAATTCACTTTAATAAATCGGCATTTGTGGAGA
>CAZRZV010000001.1:37904-59398 GCA_964604665.1 uncultured Faecalimonas sp.
GGTTCAGGGAGACGGTGAACCCGAGATGACCAGAATGTATATTCACAGATAAATTCATGTTGCTTGGAGCTTATGCCTGAAGAAAAGGTAAGGAGAACAATCAAATGGATAATTTTGGATTTTCAATGTTATGGTATTGGACAGCATATTTTATTGTTACGAGTATAGGCGTATTGCATACAGTTTTTAATATTGTAGTATTGCACATGAAGTCAATGAAGGATGGTCCGGGTATGGGAGAAGGATATGAAAAAACAAAACCGTGGCATCCTTTGTATAATATCGTTATTTTCCCCATATTTGCATACCTATATTTTCGTGGATTGAATACCATCACGTTATCAAATGTGATTACTACATCCATTATTTGGGGAACAATAACAGTTGTATTTGATTTGATAGGGTGGGTTTTAGTAAAGCATCCTTGGTCCTTAACCTTTAAGGAGTTTTATATTGATTATCAACCTTGGATTACGCTAATTTATATCACAATCTATGCAAGTCCATTTATAACCTATGGAATGATAAAACTGCTATGATAAGATTGAGAAGTCTTAATTCTTAGGTGGCAACGCAAAATCGAAAAGATAGGTCTGCATAACTTCCTGTTTGTCTATTGCAATACCATTTACACTAAAATAAGGGTATGTCGGATTGCTCCAACATACCCTTAAATTTTCAAAAATATTTTATAGCATTTCCGATTAGCCGAAGTATCTGTTCAAAAGTCCCTCAAATGCTTTTCCATGTCTAGCCTCATCTCTAGCCATTTCATGAACTGTATCATGGATAGCGTCAAGGTTTGCAGCTTTAGCGCGTTTTGCAAGGTCGAATTTACCTGCTGTTGCACCATTTTCTGCGTCGACTCTCATTTCAAGGTTTTTCTTTGTGCTGTCTGTTACAACTTCGCCTAACAATTCAGCAAATTTAGCAGCGTGTTCTGCTTCTTCCCAAGCAGCTTTTTCCCAGTAAAGACCGATTTCCGGATATCCTTCTCTGTGAGCAACTCTTGCCATTGCAAGGTACATACCGACTTCTGAGCATTCGCCTTCGAAGTTTGCTCTAAGATCCATGAGGATGTCTTCGCTAACGCCTTGAGCTACACCTACAATGTGTTCTGCTGCCCATTCTCTTTCCCCTTTTTGCTCTACGAATTTTTCTCCAGGCACTTTACATTGTGGGCATTGAGCCGGTGCAGAATCTCCTTCATAAACATAACCACATACTGAACATACAAATTTTTTCATAGTTTTAATCTCCTTTTATTTTAATTATTTTTGTTATTTAATAATAGTAATTATTACTGATATTATAATATCATTCCTATATTTAGTTGTCAATCATTTTTTTAAACTTTATGATTTTTTCACACAATCACCGCAAGTTCCGTAGAACATCATAGAGTGGCTTTCGATGATTCCATCAAAATTTTTAGAAGCTTCTTTATTTATATAACTCATATCTTCTAAATCAAGGTCTACGACTTTTCCACATTTCGAACAACAAAAATGATAATGTGGATGTGTGTGTCCATCAAATCTGTCTCCACCGTAAGGGGTAGTAATCTTGATTACTTCTCCGAGTTCTGCAAGCAGGTTGAGATTTCGGTAAACAGTACCCAAGCTGATATTCGGGTATTCTTGTTTTACGTTCAAATAAACAGTATCTGCAGTCGGATGGTCATAAGTACTATAGAGATATTCTTTGATAGATTCTCTTTGGCGGCTGTACTTTAAGGTTGACACCAGATTCCTCCTTTCAAATTAATAATGATAATAGTTACTAAAATCATAATAAGTGTAAAAAAAGATTTTGTCAATGCTTTAGTGGGATAAATTGCTTTCGATATACAGTGTCAAATATACAAAAAGGTATTGACATCTTTTTGAAATATTGCTACAATGACAAACGTAATAAATGTAACAATTATGTAACAATTATTCAAAAAGTTGTAACGGAGGTACTTATGAATTTCAAATTCATAAAGAAAAGAATGGTTGTAGTGATGCTGGCAGGTGCAATTTTTGTTCCGACAATGCAGGTATTTGCCGCAGATGCAGCTTCTATTCTTACAAGGCCAAAGAAAACTGAAATAATAGAAACAGACCAAAAAGCTCTCACAGAAGTAACAGAGGCGAGAGATAACAATAAAGAACTGGAACCGATAGAGAGCAAAGAAACAAAAAGGATTAAAAAGGTGCTTTCCGGAAGAGTGTTTGCGGTGGTTGGTGATGCGGGGTATTTACCGGTGTATCAGACAACAGATGTAAACAGTGTTCAGACAGGTAAGGTATATAAGAATTCTCTTATTACAATCACTGAGAAAAATGAAGACTGGTCAGCAATCAGCAGTGGAAATGTTGTTGGATATGTTCAAACAGCAGATTTGTTTTTTGATGGGGGTGCTGTGACACAGGCACAAATCATTTTAAAAGAGAAATATCCGGAAACGAAAGTGGAAGAACTGACAGATGAAGTCATTGCTGATAACTTTTCCGTAGGTGAAACTGTGGAAGAAGAAACTGCGAGAATAGAAGCAGAAATTGTTGCAAAGAGACAGGAAATCGTCGAATATGGAAAACAATTTATCGGGAATCCATATGTATATGGAGGAACAAGTTTGACAAAGGGAACGGATTGCTCCGGCTTTGTCAGTGGTGTCTATGAACATTTTGGCATTTCACTTCCTCATTCTTCATATTCTATGAGAGGCGTAGGAAGAGCTGTAAGCTATGAAGAAATTCAACCGGGCGATATTATTTGTTATCCGGGGCATGTCGGTATTTATGCAGGAAATGGTCAGATTGTAAATGCAATTGGCGATAGAGAAGGAATTGGGATGTCAAATGCAAAATATACAAAGATAGTCACAATTCGAAGGATTTTTTAATTTTGTACAAAAGTAACAAAAATGAAAAAACATGTGCTTTTTTGTCAAAATGTGTAGAGGACAAAAAATAAAGTTATCCACACAAAAAAGTGTAAAAAAGCCCATAAAACCGAGTTTTACGCAAAGTTATCCACATTATCCACACAAAAAGGTGTGGAAAGTGTGGATTCTTTTTACTTTGGAAAAAGAACAGGCGTTTTGTTGATAAGTAATAAAAACATGTTTTTGTCGAAAAAAGAAGATAAAAAACTTGACTTTTAAGAAGTCAAAATACAACAAAAAATTGAGTCAACAATTCTGACAATTTGCCACAATTTAGAAAAATTCCGGTGTTGATAAAATTCGGGAATGGTATTATAATGAGTAAGCAGAAAACAAAAGGAGGAGTCAGGTATGGCAGTAAAAGTAACAAAAGACATGACGATTGGTCAACTTCTTTCCGTAGCTCCAATGGCAGCACCTGTTTTGATGGAAATAGGGATGCACTGTTTAGGCTGTCCATCAGCTCAGGCAGAATCATTAGAAGAAGCTGCAATGGTACATGGACTTGATGCAGATATGCTGGTTGAAAAGATTAATACATCTATTAACGCATAAAAAAAGAATCTCTCTCGGGAGATTCTTTTTTTGTTTTATAAAATTGCTAATTGCTGCACAGCATCTTGAGAAATAATCACTTCACAATGTTCTTCCAAAAAAGCAAGGATAATATTAGAAACCGGAGTCGTGGAACTGTACTCTGAAAGCATATTGCAGATTTTATTGAATTCGCCTTCGGAATGTTCTGACTTTGTGAGAGCGAGAACGAAAGAACCTTCTTCTACATCCTTGTAGAGAGTATTGGCTCCTTTGTAAATATCCTGCAAAAGTTTGCTCGCATGAATCACAGTATCTAAGCTGCCAAAAGAAAACAGACGAATGTCGGACATTTCGGAATCATTCAAATCCGTTTTCGTTTCCTTTATTGGTTCGGAGACGGCTTCTTTTACTTTTTCAAGTAAATCCAGAAGTTCGTCCGCTCCTTCTAATTTATCTGGTACAGTACGCTTCTGATTCGATGTCTCACGCGGAGAAGAACTGAATTTTGAAAATTTTGAATCGATTTCTTCGGGATCGTCTACTTTGGTAATAATAAGAACAATACAATCCGCAGAAGCAGGAACAGCCTCTATCATGAGCGGCATATCCTCTGTCTCGAAACCAAATTCAGAAGCGGCTTGCTTCATCATGTCTTGGAAAAGTGATTTTGCTTTTTCTGAGCCACAGACTAATTCACTGAGTTTCAGTTGACGGTCAGCCAAATCAGCATGTGTCAGAGTGCAACGTATTTGATTGTCATTTAATTTTTCAATCTTCATTCCATCACTTCCTACCTGAAAAATACTTTTTATTTGTATTAGTATAAACAAAAACAAAAAATATGTAAAGAAAATTTCTGTAAAGTTTTTGTGTCCTAAATGAAGTTTATCAACATTTGACACAGCGAAATTGTGGATAACTGTGTGGATAACCGGGCATTTCCTGTGGATAAAATGTGGAAAAACAGAGCGAGGCTATATAAACAAAGGGCTTTGGAAGCGTCAAAGGTTATAAACAAAAACAAACTTGAAAATTTTTGAAAGTCATGCTTATAATTGAAATACAAGAAGATAGTATGTCAGGTAACAAGGTATTATATGCAAGGAGGGACGTATTATCAGAAAAATTTTCAATTATTCTCAATGTAATTTTTCGTTTCTTACAATCCGGACAAGGATTATCTGTGTAAATGAAGTACTGCATTTACAATCAAAAACCATTCAGGCGATTTAATCAATCAGAGAATCCAGAAATTACAAAATAAGAAAAAAGTCTTCTTGTCAGTATCGGATAATTCTGTAATATATCACAAGCCTCAAGGAATCTTAGAATTATTTGATGAGAGTTACCTGGTTAAGGAGGAAATGAATGTCAACGGAAAAGTATAAAAATTTTTTTATGGAATTAGAGATGTATGAGCGCTCGGGCGTCAGTATGCGGCTCAATGATTATCCGGCAAGTCCTATGCAAATAGTGACGGCACATATGGTGAAAGAAGACCAGACGTATATGAGAGATTATGTATGGGACGAAAAAGGGCATGTGAAGGAACTGTCTTTTCACAATATTAAAACAAGTTAACTTATGTAAGATACCCCTCTGGCATAGATTTTTAGAATTCTTTTGATGTTGTGAAAAAATGTCGAAATAGTTAATGACGGGCACGAAAAATGTTGTTATAATAAGGACTAGAAGGAGGTGCATCATGGAAGACAGGAACAGACAAAGAGCAGAACATGCAAATCAGAGAAAACGCAAAAGAGCGCAAGAAAGAAAGCGCAGACAAAAAACTCTGATAATGAGAGTGCTTATTTGTTTTATAATAATAGTAGGTGTAATCGCAGGAGCTGTGTTAATTAAAAAATATAGTCCCACAAAAGAAAAAGCAGATTTGAAAGCATATTATGGAATAGAAGAAAAAGATCAGCTTGCTGTTGTTTTGAATAATGAAGTACTAGGTATGAAAGGGGTCATTCTTGATGGGAAACCTTATATAGAATATTCCTTTGTAAGAGATTATTTGAATGACCGGTTTTATGTAGATTATAATGAAAATCTTTTGTTATATACATTGCCGGAGGGAACTATCCGGGCAGAAGTAGGAAGTTCCGAATATACACTTCAAAAGGAAAAGAAGAATGAGGGATATCCTATTTTAAGGATGAACGGACATGTGGCATATATTGCGCTTGATTTTATACAAGAATATACAAACATTGATTTCCGGACTTATGAAGACCCGAACAGGGTTGTGATTATCAGCGACTGGGGAGAAACGACAGTTGCGATAGCGAAAAAGGATACAAAAGTCAGATTGCTTGGCGGAGTAAAAAGTCCGATTCTGACAGAACTATCCAAGAAAGATACAGTTACAGTAATCGAAAAAATTGACGGTTGGACAAAGGTCCGTACAGAAGACGGCTTTGTGGGATATGTCAAAAAAGGCCATTTGAAAAAGGAAACCAAAAAAACTGTTTCGAGAGAGTTTCAAGAACAGAAATACTCCAATATTTCAAAAGACTATACAATCAATATGGCATGGCATGTGGTATCAAATCGGTCAGCAAATGATTATGTGCTGTCGATGATTGCCGATACAAAAGGATTAACAACTATTTCACCGACATGGTTCTCGGTGAATGATACCAAAGGAAACATTAATTCCTTTGCAAGTTCACAATATGTCAATTATGCGCATCAATCAAATATTGAGGTATGGGCGGCAGTAGATGATTTCAACGGAGGAATCAATTCAACAGAGCAAACGTATGAATTGTTGAGTCGTACGGCGACCAGAGAAAAATTAATTAACCAGTTGATTGCGGAAGTGTTGAAAACCGGAATTGACGGAATTAATGTAGATTTTGAAATGGTTTCCGAAGAGTGCGGCGCGCATTATATACAGTTTATCAGAGAGTTGTCAGTGATGTGCAGAAAGAATGGAATTATCTTATCCGTAGATAGCCCTGTTCCGAAATCTTACAATACGCAGTACAACTTAAAAGAACAGGGAGTTTTTGCAGATTATGTCATTCTTATGGGATATGATGAACATTATGCGGGCTCTCCGAAAAGCGGTCCGGTAGCTTCCCTGTCATATGTGAAAGGCGGAATTGACGAAGCATTAAAGACTGTGCCAAAGGAGAAACTGATTAATGCGGTTCCTTTCTATACAAGATTATGGGAAGAGACACCGAAGACAGAGGAAGAACTTGAGGCGCAGGCAGGAACGGAGGCAGCTGAATATCCGATGAATGTTACAAGCAAAGCATACGGTATGTCAAAAGCAGAGCAGATTGTTTCGGATTCGGGTGCAGAGCTTGTTGTTGATAAGGCAACCGGACTCAATTATGCAACTTGGGAAAACGGTGGTGCCACATACAAGATATGGTTGGAAGACCTCACTGCACTAGAAGCAAAACTTAAGTTGATGAAAGAATATCATCTGGCAGGAGTTGCCGCATGGAGACTGGGATTTGAAAAATCGGGCACATGGGAACTGATTGAAAAATATGTGAATTAGTTCATGAAAGAAGGGCTGAATATTCGGCTCTTCTTTTTCATATCTTTTAGTGGATAACACAAAGAGGTATGGATAGAATGAAGCGCAAAATTGAATTATGTATGGTACTGTTGTTACTTCTGGGAATGATTGTAGCCAGTAAAAAATTAAGCGAAATAGTTGCAGGTGAAAAAGTAAAGAGCGAAAAGATAGTTGTAGTAGTCGATGCGGGACACGGGGGTGAAGACCCCGGAAAAGTAGGGGTAAATAATGCTTTGGAAAAAGATATCAATCTTCAAATTGCCCAAAAAGTAAAGGCAAATTTAGAGAAGGAGGGTATTGAAGTGGTAATGACCAGAGAAGAAGATGTTATGGAAAACTCCAAGATAGAGGATATGAAGAAGAGAGTAAAACTTATCAATGAAACCAAACCGCGGATTACAGTGAGTATTCATCAGAACAGTTATTCAGATGCAGGTGTGAGAGGAGCACAGGTTTTTTATTATACACATTCTAAAGAAAGCAAGGAAGCGGCAACCATTATGCAGCAGGAATTGGGGAAAGCAGATAATGAAAATAAGAGAGAAATCAAGGATAATAATACCTTTTATATGTTGAAAAAGACGGCAGTACCGACGATTATCGTCGAATGTGGATTTTTGAGCAATCCTGATGAAGCTGCAAAATTGTTGTCGGAAAGCTATCAGGAAGAGATGGCAAAAGCTATTTGTGCCGGTGTGATAGAATGGCTATAGGCGTTCTTGAATAATATAAAAAATAATGTTATAATGACAGTTATGAAAACGCGAATAGAAAAAATCGACAAATTTAATATGGATGAGCAGATTATCAGACAGGCGGGAGAAATTTTAAAAGAAGGCGGACTTGTTGCATTTCCGACAGAGACAGTGTATGGGTTGGGGGCCAATGCACTTAATGTGGAAGCGGCGAAAAAGACGTATGCGGCGAAAGGGCGCCCGTCGGATAATCCGTTAATTGTTCATGTGGCAGATAAGGATGCTTTGCCTCTTATCGTGGAGCATGTATCTGATAAGGCAAAACGTTTGATGGACGAATTTTGGCCGGGACCATTAACGCTCATATTTAACAAGACGGACATGGTACCTCTCGGAACAACCGGAGGATTGCAGACGGTTGCAGTAAGAATGCCCGTGAATGAAATTGCTTTGGCATTGATTCGTGAGGGAGGCGGATATATTTCCGCACCAAGTGCGAATACATCCGGAAGACCGAGTCCTACCAGTGCGGAACATGTTGCAGACGATTTGGACGGAAAGATTGATATGATTATCGATGGAGGCATGGTCGATATAGGCGTGGAATCTTCTATATTGGACATGACTGTGGAACCACCGATGATTTTAAGACCGGGTGCAATTACAAAGGAAATGTTGGAAGAAGTGATAGGAGAAGTCGCAATAGACCGAGCGATTATCAGTGATTCCGATGAAATGGCTCCAAAAGCGCCGGGAATGAAATATAGACATTATGCGCCGAAAGCGAAACTCATGATTGTAGAAGGAGAGACGCCGGAGGTTGTCAGGGCTATTAGGCAGATTGCTTACGAGCAAACGCGTCTGGGATATAAGGTTGGTATTATTGCGACTAATGAGACGGCAGATTTTTATACAACCGGAATTGTAAAAAATATTGGTACCAGAAATAATGAGAATTCGATTGCCAAAAATTTGTATAAGGTGCTGCGTGAGTTTGACGAGGAAGAAGTAAGCTATATTTACAGCGAAGCATTTGAAGAAGACGGCATAGGAATTGCAATTATGAACCGTTTGGAAAAGGCAGCCGGACATCATACGATACAGGCAAGTGATATTACAAGATTACAGAAATACAGAAGAATTTTATTTATCAGTAATGGTGATAATTGCAGAGGGCCGATGGCTGCTGAGATACTCAGACATGAGGCGCTTCTTCAGGAGTATGAAATCGGTTCGCGTGGTATGGTGGTTCTCTTTCCGGAGCCGGCAAATCAAAAGGCGGAAGCAATTTTAAAAAGCCAGCAAATGACGTTGGCAGGACATGGGGCAAAGGCTTTTAGCGAAGCTGATTTAGATGACGAGACCTTGGTACTTACATTTGAAGAGACTCAGAAGTGGAAGATAGTGACGGAGTACGAGAATGTAAAGAATGTTTATACATTAAACGAGTATGTTGAAGATGACAGAGTAGTTTATTCTGCTCATGGACAACCTTTGCCGGTGTACGGGGAAAATTTTGAGCTGCTTCGTGAATTGATTGGAAAATTAGCAGACAAATTGAATGAGGAGACGAAAGAGGCATGATAGGAATTGGTTGTGACCACGGCGGTTATGAGTTGAAGTTGGAAATTATAAAGTATTTAGAGAAAAAGGGACTGGAATATAAGGATTTCGGATGTGATGGAGGGGCCGTTGATTATCCGCTCATCGCAAAAGCCGTTGGACAGGCAATTGTAGATGGGGAATGCGAGAAAGGGATTTTGATTTGCGGTACCGGTATCGGTATTTCCATTGCGGCGAACAAGATAAAAGGAATCCGATGTGCTCTTTGCTCGGACTGTTTCTCGGCAGAAGTTACCAGATTGCACAATGATGCGAATGTGATTGCCTTGGGAGGCCGGGTCATGGGACCTGAATTGGCAGTAAAAATGGTGGATATTTTCTTAAATACACCATTTTCAGGGGAAGAACGTCACGCAAGACGTATTAGTATGATTGAATAGAACGGAGGAGAAAGGTATGAGCGGAAAGAGAACGGACTACATTTCCTGGGATGAATACTTTATGGGCGTTGCAATACTTTCAGGTATGCGCTCAAAAGACCCTAATACACAGGTGGGGTGTTGTATTGTGAGCCAGGATAATAAGATTTTGTCGATGGGATATAATGGTTTTCCAAAGGGTTGCTCCGACGATGAGTTTCCTTGGGAGAGAGAAGGAGAACCATTTGACACGAAATATCTCTATGTGGCGCATAGTGAATTGAATGCCATTTTAAATTATAGTGGGGGAAGTCTTCAGGGCGCAAAGTTGTATGTGTGCTTATTTCCATGTAATGAATGTGCAAAGGCAATTATTCAATCAGGAATCAAAGAAGTTATCTACGATAGTGACAAGTATGCAGATACTTCGGCTACGAGGGCATCTAAGAGAATGATGGAGGCAGCAGGTGTAAAGTATCGTCAGTATGAGCATACACAAAGAGAAATAAAATTCACTCTTTGATGTATTTGAATGGCAAGTTCATATATCGAACGGGAAAAGCATAAGATATAGCGTACTCTTTTGAGGGAGGACGCTATGTCTTTTTTAGTTTCTATCAGCAATTTGATTGTTCCGGCAGTGATATTCGGGATTGTTACGTATGGACTGATTATGAGGGTGAATGTTTATGACGAATTTATTAAGGGAGCCAAGAAAGGATTTGTAACAGTAATAAAAATCATGCCTACGTTGATAGGTTTGATGATGGCAGTAGGAATTTTGCGGACTTCCGGCTTTTTGGATTTTCTGGCAGGAGCGATAGGAAAAGTGACGGCGCATGTGGGATTTCCGTCAGAGCTGGTTCCATTTACAATTGTCCGTATGTTTTCTTCTTCGGCAGCGACAGGGCTTGCTTTGGATTTGTTTAAAGAATATGGCACAGATTCACACATAGGAAGAATTGTATCCATCATGATGTGCTGTACGGAGACCATATTTTATACAATGAGTGTTTATTTTATGACGGCGAAGATAAAGAAAACCCGGTATACTCTGGCAGGAGCATTGGTTGCCACCTTGGCCGGAATTGTGGCGAGCGTGTGGCTTGCAGGTTAAAAAGGGGAGGGGGTAAAGTCAATTTGGGACACCGCTAAATCCAATTGGGGACGTAGTAAAATTGAATTTTACTACGTCCCCAATAATTGTTTCCGTACGATTTCAAATGGAGCCGGGCCTACATCCAGCAACTTTTTATGGAATTCTTTTTGCGAGAAGTTTTTTCCTTCTTTTTTCATATATTCACGTTTCAAATCCAAGATTTCCAAATAACCAACGTAATATGCCAAATAGTTAGCCGGGTCACTGACAATAATGTCGTAGATTTCCTGAATGACAGCTTCATCTTGGATTCCGTAAGTACTGAAAAATTGCATTGTTCGTTTCAAATCCCATCCGCCGTAATGAATTCCGATGTCTGCCATGGCATAAAGTCCGAGAATTAAGGAACCATTCTTTTGCATAAGAGTGGCGGTCGGTTTATCAAGAGGAGTCAAATAGTAGGAACACATTTCTGCGTAGGTGGCCCAGCCCTCTACATAGCCTTTGAAATTGAAAAGGCTTCGGAGCGGATTTGGATTTTTCGCTCCATAATAGGTGGTTTGGTAAAGATGTCCGGGATAACCTTCGTGGGCAATCGTGGTAAACAAATGCAGGTTATCCATAGACTGGCCGTTGTTAATGTAAATAGTGTTTTCCTGCATATTGTCAATGGCCGGTATCAGATAAAAAGCCGGGCTCAGGTAGGGCTCCAGAGCGGTCGGGACATATTTAATTTCGGCAGAAACGTCTGCGGGAGCCGGAAATGTGTGGCGAATTCCTTCTTCTAAGTTTTTCAGGATAACATCCGGTGTGAAGTTCATGTTAGAAGATGTTTCCTGAACCACAGATGGGTTTTTCGCGACGACCTCCTGTATTGCCAGTATATCATCTGCAATTTGCCCTTGAATAAGAGAAATGATTTCATTTACAGACCGTGAGGAGCCGGTTTCTCTGGCAATCAGATAAGTGTAGTAATCCCTGCCGCTTGGAAAATAGCAGAGCCCTTGTGAATTTTTGCCCGTGTCTTTTAATTCAGAGAGAGTCTGAACCAGCTGTTCGTATGCGGGAATCACGGCTGCCTGAATTAAGTGCCAATTTTGCTCGATGTAATGGGATTTTGCGCTATCAGAAATGTTTTTTAAGGAGTTTATCCGCTCTTCAAAAGTAGATAACAGATAATTGGAATCTCCCATTGCGATAAAGGCGTTGCATTGCTCTAACACTTCTTCGGTGGCGCGTTCTGACATGAAAAGCCCTGCTTTGGATTTTGCACGTTCAAATTCAGCAAGAGATGCAAAATATTCAGGAGTTGTTTCAATTAAATCTAAATAAGTTTTCACATCTTGTTCCGAATAAAAAGCATACTCGGCGAGCAAAACAGGTAACTGTGCATGAATCCCCGTTGTAGGACTTAAAGGCTCTTCATATAACGAGTAAGAAGCCCCTTTCTTGGCAGTCTTTAAATAAGAAGAAAGAATATCAAAAGTAAGCCGGTTTTCTTTGGAAAGGGCACTGTAAGAAAATTTATCTAAAGTTGCCTGACAGTTTTCAATAGTTGCCATAGTTGATGAATTGTCAACAGAAAAGTTGCCAAATGTAATATCTGATGCGTTAATTCCGTATGATTCCGGGTCTTTTAAGGTATAATGTAACCCTAAAGTGGATGAAGATGCATCCTGCTTAAATAATTGCAGTGTATAATGCTCAAAGGCGGCATCCGCATTGGTGGGAAGGGCAGAACAGCCGGACAGAAATAAAGAGAAGGCAACAAAAAGAGACAGAAGTCGTTTTTGGAATTTCATAATTACTCCATATGGTTTTTCTTCTATTTTATGTAACAACCATTTGGCGTATGAACGTCAAATTTTCTTGTAATCCCAAACTTTATCATATATAATGCCTATTATGGAGGCAAAGTGCCCTCTGTGGCAACTGCACCAAAGAAAGAGACAGTAACGAACGCAGATATTAGAATAGATACGTGCGCATGTTAGGAGGAATTGAGATGGAAAACAAGAAGTTTTATATGACAACAGCGATTGCCTACACATCAGGTAAACCGCATATCGGAAACACGTACGAATTTGTGCTTGCGGATGCTATCGCAAGATATAAACGAAGCCAAGGGTATGATGTCCGGTTCC
This sequence comes from uncultured Faecalimonas sp., assembly GCA_964604665.1. Classification (GTDB taxonomy): domain Bacteria; phylum Bacillota; class Clostridia; order Lachnospirales; family Lachnospiraceae; genus Faecalimonas. The sequence continues at coordinate 50,838 of CAZRZV010000001.1, forward strand.
AGACAGGGACAGATGAGCATGGGCAAAAGATTGAATTAAAGGCGCAGGAAGCAGGTATGTCACCAAAGGAATTTGTTGATGGTGTTGCTGCGCAGGTAAAAGAAATTGCCGATATGATGAACACGTCATACGACCATTTTATCCGTACAACAGATGAATACCATGAGAAACAGGTTCAGAAGATTTTCAAGAAATTATATGACCAAGGTGATATTTACAAAGGATATTACGAAGGAATGTACTGTACTCCTTGTGAATCATTTTTTACAGAATCTCAGTTGGTAGACGGGAAATGCCCTGACTGTGGACGTGAGGTACAGCCTGCAAAGGAAGAAGCATACTTCTTCAAAATGAGTAAATATGCGGACAGATTGATTGAACACATTAATACACATCCGGAATTTATTCAGCCGGTTTCGCGTAAAAATGAGATGATGAATAACTTCTTGTTGCCGGGTCTTCAAGACCTTTGTGTTTCAAGAACTTCATTCAAATGGGGAATCCCGGTAGATTTTGACCCGAAACACGTGATTTATGTATGGCTTGATGCTCTTACAAACTACATCACAGGTCTCGGATACGATTGCGATGGCGAAAATTCAGAGCAATTCCATAAAAACTGGCCTGCGGATTTACATTTAATAGGAAAAGATATTATCCGTTTCCACACGATTTACTGGCCGATTTTCCTGATGGCGCTTGACCTTCCGCTGCCAAAACAAATCTTTGGACATCCATGGCTTCTTCAGGGTGACGGAAAGATGAGTAAATCAAAAGGAAATGTGATTTATGCGGACGAATTAGTAGATATGTTCGGCGTGGACGCGGTACGTTATTTCCTGCTTCATGAGATGCCATTTGAAAATGATGGTGTGATTACTTGGGAACTTATGGTAGAGCGTATCAACTCTGACCTTGCCAATACATTAGGAAACTTGGTAAACAGAACTATTTCCATGACAAACAAATATTTTGGCGGAACGGTTACAAATAAGAAAGTTGCAGGGGATGCTGACGCAGACCTGAAAGCGGTTGTAGAAGGTACATCGGCAGCAGTGGATAAGAAGATGGAAGACCTTCGTGTTGCAGACGCAATCACAGAAATCTTTAACTTATTTAAACGTTGTAATAAATATATCGATGAGACAATGCCATGGGCTTTGGCAAAAGACGAAGCACAAAAAGACAGATTGGAAACAGTGCTTTTCAACTTAATTGACAGCATTGAAAAAGGTGCAAATTTATTGGCATCATTTTTACCGGAAACAGCAGAAAAGATTTTGAAACAAACAAACGGCGGCAAGGTAACGGACAAACCGGAAATCTTATTTGCACGTTTGGATGTGGAAGAAGTATTGAAAAAAGTAGAAGAACTTCACCCACCTGTGGCAGAAGAACCGAAAGCAGAAGAAAATGCAATCGATATTGAGCCAAAAGAGGAAATCACGTTTGATGACTTTATGAAAATGCAATTCCAAGTCGGTGAAATCATTGCTTGTGAAGAAGTTCTGAAATCAAAGAAATTGTTATGCTCACAAGTAAAAATCGGAAATCAGGTAAAACAAATCGTTTCCGGTATCAAACAACATTACTCGGCTGAAGAAATGGTTGGGAAAAAAGTAATGGTACTTGTAAATTTGAAACCTGCAAAATTGGCGGGAGTACTTTCAGAAGGTATGCTTTTGTGCGCAGAGGACGCAGAGGGCAAATTAGCACTGATGACGCCTGAAAGAGAAATGCCGGCAGGAGCAGAGATATGTTAAAAGGAGGACAACATCATGATTAGAATAGGTATCGTAGGTTATGGAAATATTGGACGTGGCGTAGAGCTTGCAATTGAACGCAACGAAGACATGAAACTTGTGGCAGTAGTGACACGCCGTAATCCGGAAACGGTAAAGATTTTGACAGAAGGCGTTAAGAAGGTACACATGGATGACATCCTTTCTTTAAAAGATGAAGTGGATGTGATGATTCTTTGCGGCGGTTCCGCAACGGACCTTCCTGTGATGGGGCCAAAGATTGTAAAATATTTTAATACTATTGATAGTTTTGATACACATGCGAAGATTCCGGAATATTTTGCAAATATGGACAAAGCGGCGACAGAAGGAAACCATATCGGTATTATTTCTGTGGGCTGGGACCCGGGAATGTTCTCATTAAACAGACTTTATGCAGAATCCATTTTGGTGCAGGGCAGCACATACACTTTCTGGGGTAAGGGCGTAAGCCAAGGTCATTCAGATGCCATTCGCCGTCTGCCGGGCGTAAAGAATGCGATTCAATATACAGTGCCGATTGAGGCAGCAGTAGAGGAAGTAAGAAGCGGAAGTGAACCGCAGCTTACCACCAGGGAAAAACATCTGAGAGAATGTTATGTCGTAGCAGAAGAAGGAGCAGACCTTGCTGCAATCGAAGAGGCAATCAAGACGATGCCAAACTATTTCTCAGATTATGATACAACCGTAACGTTTATTACGGAAGAGGAGTTAAAAGCAAATCACAGCAGAATGCCGCATGGCGGTTTTGTAATCCGCACAGGAGAAACAGGAAGAGACGGCAATAAGCACGTGATTGAGTACTCATTGAAATTGGATTCTAACCCGGAATTTACTTCAAGTGTGCTGGTGGCTTATGCAAGAGCAGCATATAAATTAGCTGCAAAGGGAGAATGCGGTGCAAGGAGCGTATTTGATATCGCACCTGCATTGTTGTCACAAAAAGCACCTGAGACATTAAGAAAAGAGATTTTATAAAATGAAACCAATGATTTTTGACAGTCATGCACATTATGATTCACACCAATTTGATGAAGACAGGGACGAACTTCTAAATTCCATGCAAGAAAACGGCGTGGGAACTATCATCAATTCGGCGGCAGACTGGGAATCGGTGACGGAAGTGGTGGAACTTGCCCAAAAGTATCCGTTCATATATGCGGCAATCGGTCTGCATCCGGATGAAGTCGGGGAATTAGATGAGGAACGCTTTGAATATGTCAGATTACAATGTCAGAAAGACAAGGTAGTGGCAGTCGGCGAAATCGGTCTGGATTACTATTGGGACAATGAGTCACAAGATGTTCAAAAAAAGTGGTTTATCAGACAGTTAGAACTTGCAAGAGAGCTGGATTTACCGGTGGTCATTCACAGCAGGGATGCGGCGGAAGATACACTTGGGATTATGAAGGAGCATGCACGGGGACTTCGCGGCGTGATTCATTGTTTTTCTTATTCCAAAGAGCTTGCAAGAGAATATGTAAAAATGGGATTTCACATCGGAGTCGGTGGCGTGGTAACTTTTAAAAATGCAAAGAAGTTAAAAGAAATCGTGAAAGAGATTCCGTTAGAGAGAATTCTTTTGGAAACCGATTGCCCGTATCTGGCGCCGGTGCCGTTTCGCGGGAAACGAAATTCCTCCCGGTATCTGCCTTATGTTGCAGAAGAAATTGCAGCGATTAAAGGGATTACCTACGAGGAAGTTGTTGCCCAAACCGAAGAAAACGCAAAAAAACTATTCCATATTTCAGAGGTAAAGATATGACAAAGCCAACACTCGGCAATCCACAAAATACAATTGAAATATTGCAAAAGTACGGCTTTTCCTTTCAAAAGAAATTTGGTCAGAATTTCTTGATTGATACTCATGTCTTAGACAAGATTATTGCATCCGCAAACATTACAAAAAACGACATGGTGTTGGAAATCGGACCGGGAATCGGAACGATGACCCAGTATCTGGCGTGCGCGGCGAGAAAAGTGGTCGCCGTAGAAATTGACAAAGCATTGATTCCGATTTTGGAGGATACATTAAGTGCCTACGACAATGTAACGGTTATTAACGAAGATGTGCTGAAAGTAGATATTGCACAGCTTACAGAAGAATATAATGGCGGAAAGCCAATCAAAGTAGTAGCGAATCTTCCGTATTATATTACAACTCCGATTATCATGGGGTTGTATGAAAGCCACGTACCGATTGAAAGTATCACAGTCATGGTACAAAAGGAAGTGGCAGACAGAATGCAGACAGGACCGGGAAGTAAGGACTATGGGGCACTTTCATTGGCGGTTCAATATTACGCAGAGCCATATATTGTAGCAAATGTTCCCCCGAACTGTTTTATGCCAAGACCGAATGTGGGCTCAGCAGTCATCCGGCTTACCAGTCATAAGCAGTCGCCTGTGCAGGTAGAAGATGAAAAACTGATGTTTAAGCTCATTCGGGCATCTTTTAATCAAAGAAGAAAAACGTTGGCAAACGGTCTGAACAATTCCCCGGAGATAACGCTTCCAAAGGAAGTGATTATTGATGCGATTGAACAGTTGGGGAAAGGCGCAAGTGTTCGAGGAGAGGCACTTAATTTAGAAGAGTTTGCAAGGCTCAGCAACATTATCAGCCAACATTAATATATTAATAATTAATAATTGTTCATATTATGTTTATTGTAATTACCAGGGTGATTTAGTATAATCAAGGAATTAGCAGGAAAGGAGAATTATATGAATTCAATCGATAGAACTTTATTTGAAATTACTCCGGAAATCATGTATTTATCAAATATGTGCGAGAAGAATAATGCGATTGACCGGGAACTTTATATTAAGCACAATGTAAAAAGAGGACTCCGTGACTTAGACGGACGCGGTGTGTTGGCAGGACTTACCAACATTTCCGACGTATGCGCATCGAAGGACGTTGACGGTGTGCGTGTGCCGATTCCGGGAAATCTTTATTACAGAGGTTACAATATTAAAGACCTGGTAAAAGGATTTTTGGATGAAAAGCATTTTGGATTTGAAGAAATTGCGTACCTTTTGTTGTTCGGCGAACTTCCGACAAAAACGGAATTAAAATCCTTTTCCGATATGCTTGCGGACAGAAGAACGCTTCCAAAGCATTTTGTTCGTGATGTCATTATGAAAGCGCCGAGCCCTGACATGATGAACAGTTTGTCTCGCTCTATTTTGACATTGTATTCTTATGATGAGAAAGCAGATGACACCAGTATTCCAAATGTACTTAGACAGAGTTTGAATTTAATAAGCCAGTTTCCGATGATGATGGTATACGGCTATCATGCATACAACTATAAAAAGGGAGAAGATTTGTTCATTTATGCACCGTCAAAAGAGTTATCAATGGCAGAAAATATTTTGATGATGCTTCGCGAGGACAGAAAATATACTCCGTTAGAGGCCAAGATTCTTGATATGGCACTTGTATTGCATATGGACCATGGCGGTGGTAATAACTCCACATTTACAACTCATGTTGTCACATCTTCCGGTACCGATACATATTCGACGATAGCAGCAGCCATGGCATCACTGAAAGGACCAAAACATGGTGGTGCAAACGTCAAAGTGACACAGATGTTTGAAGACATGATGAACGTTGTGAAAGACTGGACAGATGAAGATGAAGTAAGAGAGTATTTGATGGGACTTCTTGAAAAGAGAAATTTTGACCAAAAAGGTCTGATTTACGGTATGGGTCACGCAGTTTACTCTATTTCTGACCCGAGAGCTGAGATTTTCAAAGGATTCGTGGCACAACTTGCCAAAGAAAAAGGATACGAGAAAGAGTATGCCCTTTACGAAATGGTAGAACGTCTGGCACCGGAGGCAATCAGCGAAAAACGTAAAATGTATAAAGGTGTAAATGCAAATGTGGACTTCTACAGCGGATTGGTTTACAGTATGCTTGGACTTCCAAAGGAACTTTACACCCCGATTTTTGCTGCGGCACGTATCGTGGGATGGAGTGCGCACAGATTAGAGGAGCTGAAGAACGTGGATAAGATTATTCGTCCTGCGTATATGCCTTTAGCCCCATATAAAGAGTACATAAAATTAGAGGACAGATAATATTAAAGGGACGGAACGATAGTTCCGCCCTTTTGTGGTTACTAAAGGAGAGAGTTTCATGAAAAAAGAATTTTATTTTGAGTCAAAAGACGGCGAGACACAAATACATGCAGTGGAATGGATTCCGGATGGGGAAATGAAAGGAATCTTGCAAATTTGCCATGGAATGGTAGAACACATTGAAAGATACCATGATTTTGCAGAATTTCTTGCAAAAAATGGAATATACGTAGTCGGGCATGACCATCTCGGCCATGGAAAGTCGGTTATCGGCGAAGAGAAATTAGGATTTTTCGGCGAAAAGGGAAATGCCAGTGTAATTGCGGATATCCATAAACTTCGGATTATGACAACCGAGAAATATCCGAATGTTCCATATTTTATGCTTGGACACAGTATGGGCTCTTTCTTGCTTAGACAATATTTGGGATTGTACAGCAAAGGTCTCTCCGGCGCCATTGTGATGGGTACGGGCGAACAGCCAAGTGTAGTGCTTGCAGCAGGGAGAATGGTATGTCAGATAGTTGCAGGTATAAAGGGCTGGGAATACCGGAGCAAATTTGTAAATAATCTTGCCGTTGGCGCATATGAAAAGAAATTAGGCGGTTCATGGATTTCCAGGAATCCGAAAAATGTGGAAAAATACAATGAGGATCCTTTGTGCGGATTCATTTTTACGGTCAATGCATATTATCATATGTTTAGCGGAATGCAAAAGATGAATCAGTATGAGAAAGAAGACTTGGCATCCAATAAACTGCCGATCTTTTTCGTAGCAGGAAAAGATGACCCGGTCGGCAATTTCGGCAAGGGTGTGGAGAAGGTGTATAACAGGTACAAAACCGCAGGATATCAGGATGTCGAGATGAAACTCTATAAAGACGACAGGCACGAAATATTAAATGAGGAAGACAGGGATACTGTATACAATGATATTTTGACATGGATAGAAAACAGAAAGTAATTCTTAAGTGTGAATTAATAAAATTCAGTTTCTTTTTAGAAACTAATCATATTTTGGACACATTTGTTTCCTATAATGAATTTAGATAGTTGATGACACACAGCTATCAACCCCCTCATAAAGTGCAACCTCTCGGCAAAGCCGAGAGGGGACTTTACTCTCATTCCTTTAGATAACAAAGAGAAAGCAGCCGTAGTGATACGGCTGTTTTTCTGTGCGTATTTTTTGTTGTTATGGTTTATCTTTCTTCATTTCTGTGTTAATATAAGTATGGTTGATAAAAGACGTATATATTCAAACGCATATTGGAATTGAGTTCTGAATGCTGAAAGTGGAGTGATAGATAAGATGATGAAATTTATGAAAAAGCAATCTCCGGCAAGAATCATAGCGCTGGGGTTTGTCTCTGTTATTCTTATAGGGTCCATACTTTTGATGCTGCCATGCAGTGTCAGAGAAGGAGTACATCTTAGTTACATTGATGCACTTTACACATCTGCCAGTGCAGTCTGTGTTACCGGACTTACAGTGGTAGATACAGGTACTGCATTTAGCCCATTGGGGCAATTCTTTTTAGCAGCCTTGATTCAAATAGGTGGATTGGGAGTTGCTTCTGTCGGGGCAGGAATTATCCTCGCTGTGGGGCGTAAAATCAATATACGAGGACGCAACCTGATTCGTGAAGCGTCTAATCTGGATTCAGGGAAGGGTACGATTCGCTTTATAAGAAGTGTTTTCTTTACAACCGTTGCCTTTGAATTAACCGGTGCCGCATTATCGTTTCTGGTGTTTGTAAAAGATTATCCGCCGCTGAAAGCACTTGGTTATAGCTTTTTTCATTCAATTGCTGCATTTAACAACTCGGGGTTTGATAACTTGGGATTATCAGGAGAGTTATACAATAACATCAGTCTTATTCCGTATCAGGACAATGTTTTGCTGAATCTCGTAACCTGTGGACTCATTATATTCGGAGGTATTGGTTTTCTTGTAATCAAGGAGGCAATTGACAAACGTTTTTGTTTCAAGAAGTTTTCCATGCATGCCAAGGTTGTCATTACCACGAGTGCCGCATTGATTGTGTTTGGTACGGTTTTTATAAAATTGACGGAAGACGTGACTTGGCTTGGAGCATTTTTCCATAGTGTGTCCGTGAGAACAGCAGGATTTTCCACTTATCCGATTGGAAAGTTCTCAAATGCGGGGCTGCTTGTCATGGCAATGCTTATGTTTATCGGAGCATCTCCGGGTTCTACCGGTGGCGGTATTAAAACAAGTACATTTTTTGTACTGCTACAGGGAGTGAAAGCATCGGCGACGAATAAGTCCGAAAGAGGATTTCACTATACAATCCCACAAGGAACATTTAAGAAGGCAGCTGTTATTACGTTGTTAGGGCTCGGCGTTATTGCCTCAGGCACGTATCTGATGGTAATCATGGAGCCTCAGATAGAATTTATGGACGCACTATTTGAGGTGATTAGTGCATTTGGTACGGTTGGGTTGTCGACGGGCATTACGAACACGCTCACGGTCGGAAGCAAGATTCTTTCTATTATCATTATGTATATTGGAAGACTCGGACCGCTTACGATAGCAACTCTTTGGTATTTTACCAAGGGAGACCGTATTAAATATCCGGATGGAAATATAGCAATTGGCTAATGCAAATAGATAATATGAAGTGACCTCACATTTGTAGCAACGTGGATTTACCTGTATAC
>CAZRZV010000002.1:0-31802 GCA_964604665.1 uncultured Faecalimonas sp.
AGTGACTTGTCGTCAGTTTCCTAACTTGACATTCGCTCCACGGAAAACCTGCCACGGCGGGCAGCAACCTCACGCTTCACAGCTATCTTGTCACAGCGTTCTGATTATATAACAAAATAATTATGATTGCAAGCACTTTTTTAAGTTTTTTTATTTTTATTTGTAAAGTTATAATTTCAATTTATTTTTCACCTTGCTTGACTTGAAAAACAGGGATATAGTATACTCAAGTAAATTATCTTGAGGAGGAACCGTTATGCGTGTTGTAATTAAGGTTGGTACTTCTACCCTGACTCATGGGAATGGAAATATTAATATAAGAAGAATTGATAATTTGTGCAAAGTAATGTCCGATTTAAAAAACTCCGGTTTAGAACTTATCTTGGTATCGTCCGGAGCAATTGCGATGGGTGTTGGAAAACTCGGACTGAAAACGAAGCCGTCTGATGTCCCTTCCAAACAGGCAGCCGCTTCTATCGGGCAGTGCGAACTCATGTATACATATGACAAGCTGTTTCAGGAATATAATCACACTGTTGCTCAACTTCTTTTGACCGGTGCAGATTTTGACCATGAAGAGCGCTTTGGCAATTTTAAAAATACTTTAGACCGGCTTTTGGAACTTGGAGTACTTCCTATTATAAATGAGAATGATACCATTTCCACATCCGAAATCAAAGTGGGTGATAATGATACTTTGTCTGCCATCACTGCTGTGGGTATTAACGCAGACCTTCTTGTCGTACTTTCAGACATTGACGGATTATACACGGCTGACCCTCATTGCAATGAAAATGCTATTCTGATTCCGAAAGTAAATGTCATTGACGACCATATCTTGAACCTTGCCGGCTCTAAGGGAAGCGAGCTTGCTACGGGAGGAATGATTACAAAAATCCACGCCGCACAGATTTGTATGGACGCAGGCATGGACATGATTATTGCAAACGGAAGTAATCCTTCTATATTGTATAACATTTTTGAAGGACAATCTGTCGGAACACGGTTTATCGGAAAGGAACAGTAATATGACTGTATGTGAATTATTAGACGCCGCACTGGCGGTAAAACCAATCGCTGCTACACTCAGCGAAGCAGAAAAAAATAACGGACTTCGTGCCATGGCAGAAAGTCTTCTTGCGCACACAGATGATATCTTATCGGCAAACGCCTTGGACTTAGAAGCTTACGGGGAAGGTGTGATGGCTGACCGCCTGCGATTAGATGCATCGCGCATTAGAGCAATGGCTGACGGGATTATCGATGTATGTAATCTCTCGGACCCGGTGGGAAAGGTTTTGGATACTCATACACTCGACAACGGTCTGGAACTTCAAAAAGTGTCTGTGCCGATGGGTGTGGTTGCCGTGATTTATGAAAGCCGTCCAAATGTGACATCAGACGCCGCTGCCCTTTTAATCAAGAGTGGTAACGTATGTATTCTTCGCGGCGGCAAGGACGCCCACAAATCTTCTATGGCGATTGTGGATGCATTAAAAGAAGGACTTGCAAAGGCGGGTCTGCCGACAGACCTTATCGGAATGCCGACTAACACAGACCGAAGCGAAGCGACTGCCCTGATGACTGCAATTGGAAAGGTAGACCTTTTGATTCCTCGCGGCGGTGCCGGACTGATTCGTGCCTGCTTGGAAAATGCTACCGTTCCTTGTATTGAGACAGGGACCGGAATCTGCCACATTTATGTAGATAAATCTGCTGATTTAGAAAAAGCAGTGAATATTGTAGAAAACGCGAAGATGAGCAGACCTTCTGTTTGTAATGCGGCAGAGGTATGTCTTGTAAATAAAGCTGTTACAAAAGAATTTCTTCCTATGTTAAAGGAACGTCTCACAAACAGAACTGACGGAAAACCTGCCTGCGAACTTCGTCTTGACGCAGAAGCCGCAAAAATAATCGAAGGAACACCGGCAGAGGAAAAGGATTTTGACACAGAATTTTTAAATTATATCTTAGCCATTAGGGTAGTAGATGACGTAAAAGAAGCTGTTTCACATATTGCCAAACATTCCACACATCACAGTGAAGCCATTATCACGGAAAACAATGCGAATGCAGCTTATTTCACGGCGCGTGTAGACAGCGCGGCGGTATATGTAAATGCTTCTACCCGTTTCACAGACGGCGGGGAGTTCGGTCTTGGATGTGAAATCGGCATTTCTACACAGAAACCGCATGCCCGGGGACCGATGGGACTTCGTGAAATGAACACGTACAAATATATTATCCGTGGAAACGGACAGATTCGTTAATGTTGTCATCAAATTTCTTTAGGAGGACATACTGCCATGTGGATTGCAGATGGTTGGAAGGATTACGAAGTGCTTGACACTTCCAACGGTGAAAAATTAGAGCGTTGGGGCAATTATCTTTTGGTAAGGCCGGACCCACAAGTGATTTGGAATACGAAGAAAACACGAAAAGAATGGAGAAACTTAAACGGTCACTACCACCGCAGTAAAAAAGGCGGCGGTGAATGGGAATTCTTTGATTTGCCGGAGCAATGGCAGATTCACTATAAGAGTCTGACATTCAACTTAAAGCCATTTAGTTTCAAACACACAGGGCTTTTCCCGGAACAGGCAACAAACTGGGATTGGTTTTCAGAAAAGATTAAACATGCAGGACGCCCGATTAAAGTATTAAACTTATTTGCTTACACAGGGGGCGCGACTATTGCGGCAGCTGCCGCCGGAGCAAACGTAACTCACGTAGATGCCTCGAAAGGTATGGTGGCTTGGGCGAAAGAGAATGCAGTGTCTTCAGGGCTGAAAGATGCCCCTATCCGTTGGCTTGTGGACGACTGCGTAAAATTCGTAGAACGTGAAATCCGCCGTGGAAATAAATACGATGCGATTATCATGGACCCGCCGTCATATGGACGCGGTCCAAAAGGAGAAATTTGGAAAATTGAAGATATGGTTCATCCGCTCATTCAATTGTGTACCCGGATTTTATCGGATGACCCACTATTCTTCCTAATCAACTCATATACAACAGGACTTGCCCCTGCTGTTCTTACTTACATGCTGGCAACGGAACTAAAAAGTTTTAACGGAACCGTTGACTCACAGGAAATCGGGCTTCCGGTGTCAAGCAATGGGCTTGTGTTACCGTGTGGCGCATCCGGAAGATGGGAAAAGAAATAATTTGATACACAAAAGGTCGACAGATTCAAGAATCTATCGACCTTTATTATTTCTATTTCTTCAAAATCTCGTAAATATACGATATCGGCAATCCAACCACATTGAAATAATCTCCCTCAATCTTTTCAATATGAACAGCAAACCCACTCTGTATACCATACGCACCTGCTTTATCTAACACATTATCGCGCTCAATATAATTCCAAATTTCTTCATTCGTCATTGGATTCACGTACACGTCTGTCTTGACTGCATGATTAATGACGTTCTGATTTCCCTTGGCATCAATCTCGATAATGGTAACGCCTGTGAAGACTTGATGTTTGTCTCCCTGAAAACTCTGAATCATAGCGAACGCGTCCTCTTTTGATTTCGGTTTGCCCAGAATTTTCCCATTGTGTGCCACAATGGTATCTGCACCGATAATTACTACATTTTTTTCTTCTATTTGTTCTGAAATATCCATAGCTTTTAATAATGAGAGTTCTTTCACGATTTCATCCGGACTTGTGCTATGGTATACCTCTTCTTTGTGACTGACTTTGACTTCAAACTCGTATCCTGCCAATGCCATCAGTTCACGGCGGCGCGGCGATGCAGAAGCCAGTATTATTTTTCTGTCTTGCATATTATGATTCCTTACATATTTTATAAATTATTTATCTTATTAAGATATCTTTTCAGACTTATACACATTTCGCTCACATCTTCATTATATAATATAATTGTTAACAAAAGTGAGGACGGCGGTTGCACTTAAGTATTTATTTACAGCCGCCGGACTTCGTCTAATCTTACACGCCCACTTTCGGGCAAATATCCTTCAAACAACATTTATCGCAATATGGTTTCGTTCTTGCGGTACACACTGCCCTGCCATGGTATACCAGACGATGGCAGAAATCACTTCCTTCTTCCGGCGGAATGATTTTCCAAAGCGCCATCTCTACTTTTTTCGGTTCTTTGATACCATCTACCAGTCCCATACGATTAGTCAAACGGATGCAATGCGTGTCTGTCACAATAGCAGGCTCACCAAACACATCTCCCATAATCAGATTTGCACTCTTTCTCCCAACGCCCGGAAGCGCCAAAAGTTCATCAAATGTTCTTGGAATCTGACAATCGTATTTATCCCGTAAAACTTTCATACATGCACTGATGTCTTTTGCTTTGCTTCGTCCCAATCCACACGGACGTACAATTTTCTCAATCTTATCCACCTCGGCATCTGCCAGAGACTTCACGTCCGGATACTTCGCATATAGCTTTTCCACGACAATATTGACACGTTCATCCGTACACTGCGCCGCAAGTCTGACGCTCACAAGCAGTTTCCACGCCTCGTCAAAATCCAGCGTACAAGTTGCATCCGGATATTCCGCGCGCAGACGTTCTATAATTTCCAATGCTAATTTTTGTTTCTTTGTTTTAGCCATTTACCTGTTTCTTCTCCTCTGTCTTTTTTTGTACTCTTCGCACAATAAGATTTGCCAAAATACTGCTGACAATTCCCACTGCAAGTCCTGCCAAAATATCCGTCGGGTAATGTACACCCATGTACAATCTGGAAAATGCCACCAATACCGCCAAAATCACCGCAGGAATACCAATCTTCTTCGGCACCCATTTATACAGTGCAAGCATGGCTGCAAATGACCCGCCCGAATGTCCGGATGGAAATGAGCGAAGTGGATTTACATCGGTAATCAACGGTATAACCGCCTCATTTACCACAAACGGTCTCGGTCTTGCAATCAATGGTTTTAACGCAACATTGACAATCAAAAAGTCAAACAGCAATGACAGTAACACAGTACAGCCAATCGGTCTTGTCCTCTTCCAGAATAAAAGAACAAGTCCCATTGCAATCCAAAGGATTCCCTCATCACCAAGGTGTGTGATGAAAATCCAAATTTTATCGCCAATTCCGCCCAGTCTTATATTTTCCTGTATCCAATATATCATTGACGCTTCAAATCCATTCATAATCTTTTTCTCCTATGTATTATATTTGTTTTCGGACAATCCGGTACTCATCCCCAAACTGGTAATACGGGCAATCACGATAGTCACCTTTGATAAAACGATACATCTCATCCTCATCCAAATCTTTGGTACAGACATAGTATTCATACTCTTCATCATATTCATAATTCATACAGGTTTCACAACTTGACATAATCTCGCCTCCTATTTCTTGTATTCTAACACAGAATCGTGCTATACTGTTAAAAAAGTTGCTATTAGGAGGCATAAACATGGCTTTGCATAAAAATGAATCTGCGGAAAACTATTTGGAAACGATTTTGGAATTGGGCGAAAAGCTGTCTGATGTTCGTTCGGTAGACGTCGCAAACGAGCTGGGTTATAAGAAATCAAGCGTCAGTGTGGCTATGAAAAACCTCCGCGAAAAAGGACACATCATCGTATCTGAGACCGGTTTTATCACTTTGACGAAATCCGGTCGCGCAATTGCTGAAATGATTCGTGAACGCCATCAATTACTCACATTACTGTTGGTAAAATTAGGCGTTCCCGAAAATATTGCATCTGATGATGCCTGCAAATTAGAACATGTTCTTAGTGCCGAAAGTTTTGAGGCAATCAAAAAATATGTGAAAAATATCTAGAGTCCAAAATACGCATCAATGCCATTTGCAATACCCTGCACCATATTGTTTTGCATAGTGGCATCCTGCATTGCTCTGTCATCCTGTTCATTACTCATATATCCCATTTCTACAATTGTCACCGGTACCGTACTCCAATTGATGCCCGTCATGGTATCGCTGAGTAATACCCCGTCATTTTCAAATCCCGTTGCTGCGCAATACGCATCAATTATATTCTTGCTCAAGTTATAACTTGCATTTGCCAAATGACCTACGTACGGATTGCCTGATGACGGCGCCATAGTTAAGGCTCCCTGCACAGCCGGATTCGTAGAACCATTCGCATGGATACGTACTGCAATATCCGCACCTACTGTCGTTGCATACTGCGCACGTTCCATATTGCTTATTGAAACATCATGACTTTCTCTGGTCATATAAACTGTATAGCCACGATTTTGCAGCTCTGTTTTTAATTTCAGAGATACCTGTAAATTCAAGATATACTCTGCAACACCTGTATACTTTCCGCTTGTCCCACTCGTCACACGTGCTTTCATAACACTTGAGCCCGGTCCATTCGGTTCTTTTGCGCTTTCGCCATGCCTTTGATGCCCCGGGTCAATTACTACAACAATTCTATTCGGGTCACGGTGTTGTCCCGGAATAGTTTCCACTTTGGAAGAGTCTGTCGGTGCCTCCGGTTCTTTCGTACTTTCTTCGTTCTTCGTCTCATCTTTATCTACAATTTCGGGCTCTTTTTCTGGCTCTCTTTCAGGCTCCTTTTTAGGCTCGTCCTTTTTCACTAATTCCACTTTGGATTTTTCGGGATTCGTCTTTTCTTTTCCTTTATCCCTGCCCGACACCAGCATGCAGACTCCTGCCACAGCAAGCGCCAAAACAACGACAATACTTGTAATTGCAATAATCCGTTTTCTGTTCTTTTTCATGATAATATGTACTCCTGTTTCTAATCCTACAATCAGTATAATACAGCTTATTTTAAAAATACACATTTTTTTCTTTCCCTTTTGAAAAAAAAGTGGTATCCTAGCCAGTAGGAAATTTTGAGAGGATTTATGCTATGAAAAAATCTACAAAAAAAATAGTAAAAGACTTTTTAGAAATCATTTACCATATCGCAATCGCCTGCGTGGTAGGCGTGGTTGCAGGAGGTGTCGGTGTTACTTTTGTAAAAGCATTGCGCTATGTGACAGGCCTGCGCAGCGCACACCCTGCTCTGATTTTGGGGCTCCCGTTTGCAGGTATTGTCATCGTTGCACTGTATCAATTATGCAAATATGAAAATGATAAAGGAACAAATCTTGTACTCTCTACCGTTCGTGCGGAATCCGAGATTCCTTTTCGCATGGCACCACTGATTTATGTTTCCACGCTGCTTACCCATATGTTTGGCGGCTCGGCAGGTCGTGAAGGCGCTGCGCTCCAGCTCGGAGGAAGTATCGGAAATCAGATTGGACGGTGGCTGAAATTAAACGAAGACGAAATGCGTACTATCGTTATGTGCGGTATGAGTGCAGCCTTCTCTTCTATCTTCGGAACACCTATGGCCGCAGTCATTTTTGCAATGGAAGTCAGCAGCGTCGGTATCATGCAGTACTCCGCATTGGTTCCTTGTATTTTTGCTTCGTTATCCGCGTCCATTCTTGCAAATCATTTCGGTGTATTTGCGGAAGCTTTCGGGACAGTAAAAATGGTGGAATTCGGACTGGTGCCGGCAGGAAAAATCATTCTTCTCGGAGTCTTGTGTGCAATACTGAGCATTGTATTTTGCGAGATTTTACATGTCACGCACCATTTATATGCAAAGTTTTTCAAAAATCCATATATCCGCATTGCGGTTGCAGGACTTCTTATTATCGGTCTTACCGCAATCCTCGGCACAAGCAGATACAGCGGTGCAGGAACAAATATTATTGAGGCATCCATTGCAGGTGAAGCACTTCCGTACGACTTTCTTTTGAAAATCGTATTTACCGCATTGACTCTCGGAGCAGGATTTAAGGGTGGTGAAATTGTACCATCTTTCACTATCGGTGCGGCATTCGGATGTTTATTCGGTTCTATCTTCGGATTGTCACCGTCACTTTGTGCGGCAGTTGCCATGGTGTCTATGTTCTGTGGCGTAACCAATTCACCTCTGGCATCCATGATAATCGGATTTGAATTATTTGGATTTGACATTATGAAATACTTACTGCTTAGCGTATCCATCAGTTATATGCTCTCCGGATACCACAGTCTCTACAACGAGCAGAAGATTGTATATTCAAAATTGAGATTAGATAAAGTGAACATAAAAACCAAATAATATGTAACAAAGGCGCTGCTATCAGACAACTAGCAACGCCTTTTCTTATTTTTCTTCATACACATACAACTCATGCAAAGCCCTGGTCGCCGCAATATATTTATACTGCGGATAAAACGCATTTTGTCTATCCCCGCCAAGGATAAATACCTGGTCAAACTCAAGTCCTTTTGCCAAATAGTAAGTGGTAACCGTAATGCCTTTTTGGAATAAAGAACTGTCACGGTTAATATATGACACATCTTCTCTCTTCTGTTTTAAATATACATATGCCTCTTTTGCCTCGGCTTCTGTCATTACAAGGACTGCCGCCGTCTCATATCCTTCTGCTCCGAGGCTGACTGCTTCTAACACTTTCTCAAGTGCCTCTTCCTTTGATGCCACCACTTCTTCCGCCACCGGTTTCCCGTGACGTTCTAAGAACCTGATACCCGTCACATTTGTAATTGCCGACGCATACTTAGCAATCTCTATGGTATTTCGGTAACTTTTGTTCATCTCAATCTTACGCACCTGTTTCCCGAAAATTTTCGGAAAAAACAGCATCACATCCTGTGGCAGATCATCCACAGTCTGCGCCTTATCGCCCAAAATCGTCATACTGCAAGAAAACA
Source organism: uncultured Faecalimonas sp. (assembly GCA_964604665.1). GTDB lineage: Bacteria > Bacillota > Clostridia > Lachnospirales > Lachnospiraceae > Faecalimonas. The sequence goes on from CAZRZV010000002.1 coordinate 8,729, forward strand.
TATTTCCCAAAATCACATACTGCAAATAAGAATAATCCTGCATTTCATCAATGACCAAATGACGGATATCCTTATGCTTTTTCACCGCGCACAGACGGTATTTTAAATATAACATCGGATATACATCCTCATATGCCAGCACCCTTTGTTCTCTTGGCACATTTGGAAGTGTATCATATCCGTTCTCCTCTAAAATCAGATTATAGATTTCATACACATCCATGGTTTCATACATACCCATGAACTGTTCCTGAATCCATATCATCTCTTCTTCCGGAATACTGCGTCCCCATAATGTCTCGAATTCATCGACCACATATTCCATTACCGATTCCATTCGTGACAATAATGGAAGTTGCGGAAATTTACAATAAAATAATTCTAAAAGTTCACTTGCCGTCTTTCGCATACTGCGGTATTCAAAATCCTTGAAATTCATCAATTCGTCTTCCAGCAAAACCAAAAAACTCTCTACCGCACCCACAAAATCCTGCGACTGTTTAAAACGATACCTTTGCTCTGCCACTTCGTCTTTTTGTCTGATACGATTTTCAATATGATGATATCTGTCTTCACAGTCTGCCACCAAATCTTTGAGTTCCCGATAAGCGAACAAATCAAAACTCATTTCCCGAATGTGTTCTTCTCCAAGTTCCGGCAATATATGTGAAATATAATCTGAAAACACACTGTTCGGAGATAAAATCAAAACATTAGATGACTTGAGTCTCTCCCTGTCATGATAAAGCAGATATGCGATTCGATGCAATGCCACAGAAGTTTTTCCGCTGCCTGCCGCTCCTTGAATAGCTAAAATTCTGTCTTTCGTATTTCTGATAATCGCATTTTGTTCCTTTTGAATGGTGCTGACAATACTCTTTAACTGCACATCACCATTTGTCCCAAGTTCCCATTTTAAAATGTCATCATCAATTTTGACATCGCTTTCAAATTCGTAAATCATCTTACCACTACGGATTTTGTACTGCCATTTCGAGAGAATTTTCCCCTCCATCACGCCACCGGGCGCTTCGTAAGATGCTTCCCCTTTATCGTAATCATAAAACAGTCCGCTTACCGGCGCGCGCCAGTCATAGACTAGTGGCACACTGCCTGTCTGCTCTGCAAAATTCCCGATTCCGATGTAGAAGGTCTCTGCCTGCTCATCTCCGTCATATAAAAACTCTACACTTCCGAAAAAAGGAGAATCTTTCATTTTCTTTAAACGGCGCAGCGCTTCCATGTTACGCTCATTGGCGCTAATCTGTGTAATCAGCGCGCGTCTGTTATCAAAGTCTTCATACCCGTACTGATCCATCTCGGTATAATTTTCCCAGTAGTAATCGTTCATACCTTCGATATCCTTTTGCACTTCCATGATTACAGCGCTAAGTGCACAAAGCTTTTTATTCAGTTTTTCCGTAACCAATGCAAGATGCTTTTCCCCGCGACTCATAACGATTCCTTTCTGCGCTTGTCATATTTTTTTATTATATGAAATTTTAGCGTTTTTTACAACAAAAAAGAGATTGCCGAATAAAAATGGCAATCTCTTAAGTTCTCTTCTATTCAATTTCAGATGTGCAGTTTTCCTTGCCACAGGTTTCTGCATACGGGCAGCCAATACACTTCACACCCTTTTTTCTACTCTTTCTAATGTAGTAAATCGCGGCGCCAATAATGATAACCAAGACGCCGACAATGATAATATTTTCCATAAAAACCTCTACCTGCCTGCTTTCACTTTATTATGTTGGATAAGCCAAGCAACAAATCCCACCATCGCAAGTACTGCCATAAGTCCCGGAAGCGCCGCTTTACCAAATGTTCCTGTCGTAATAAGTGTTCCAATTTGGTATACAAAATATGCCACCGTATATCCGGTTGCAATTTGAAGTCCGACACCTCCCCAGAACCATTTCTTATCCTGCATCTCAGAATTCATAGCTCCAAGCGCCGCAAAACACGGAGGCGAAAACAGATTCAGCATCAGGAATGCCAATGCCGCCGCTTTTGTAAGCCCCATAACCGCGGCCACTTCACTGCCGCCGCCCACTAAGGCAAGTTCCTCTGTATCAATAAAGTTCGTAATCGCATAGCAGACTGCTAAAGTACCAACCACATTTTCTTTCGCAATAAATCCGGTCACTGTTGCCGCTGCAAGCTGCCAAGCCGCAACTCCTACGACCGGAACCAAGAGTATCGAAATCGGACTTGCGATTGATGCGAGAATGGATGTATTTGCCGCACCATCTTCCACCAACTGTAACTTCCACGTAAATGACTGCATAATCTGTATAACCGTGTTGCAGGCCAAGATGATAGTTCCCGCTTTGATGATATAGGCTTTTCCGCGAGATAACATAGACAAAAATGCTCTTTTCAAACTTGGACCTTTGTATTCCGGAAGTTCTATGATAAAGAAAGATTTCTTGCATTTATGTCCTGTTACCGCATTTACCAATAAGGCGCCAAAGAAAATCAATGCAATCCCTGCAAAGTACATAAGTGTACCCACCCAAGAAGCATCCGAGAAAAATGCACCTGCAAACAATCCGATAATCGGAAGTTTTGCTCCGCAAGGCATAAATGGCGTAAGCATTGCCGTTGCCCTGCGTTCTCTTTCATTGCGAATCGTACGGCATGCCATGATTCCGGGAACTGCACATCCCGTACCGATGACCATTGGAATGACTGATTTTCCTGAAAGTCCGACACGCTTAAAAATCGGGTCCATAACTACTGACACACGCGCCATATATCCACAGTCTTCCAATAAAGCAATCAAGAAATACATAATCATAACAAGTGGCAGAAATCCTACAACTGCTCCGACACCGCCGATAATGCCGTCCACAAGCAACGACTGTAAGAATGGATTTGCGCCTTCCACAAGTCCTGCAACCCAACCTTGAAACCGGTCAATCCAGCCAACCAGATAGTCTGCAATCCAAGGGCCGAGCGTGGACTGGGAAATATCAAATACCAAAAACATGACTATGGCAAATATTGGAATGCCAATCCACTTATTTGTCAGGATATCATCCATTTTGTCCTGAAAGTTCCTTTGGTTGGTATGTACGGTTCTCTTTTCCACCTGCTTCATAATACTATTTACAAATGCAAAACGTTTTCTGTCCTCTGCTTCCACTTGTGCCTTATCTGCCATATCAATTTTATCCTGCACATATGGAGTTTTCTGCTCTTTCCCAATCAGCGCGACGGCTTCTTTTACGACTTCTTTCAGCCCTTCATCGCCCGCTGTAACAGATACTGTCTCAACCACTGGACAACTAAGCTTCTCAGACAGTAATTGGGTATCAATCTCAGTTGCTTTTTTCTCATTGATATCACTCTTATTGAGTGCCACTACCATCGGAATGCCAAGTTCTAAAAGCTGTGTCGTAAAAAATAAACTACGGCTCAGATTCGTTGCATCCACAATGTTGATAAGCACATCCGGGCTTTCATTTTTCACATAATCTCTGGTAACACTCTCTTCCGATGTAAACGGGGACATGGAATAGGCCCCCGGAAGATCCACCACAATCAGTTCTTCCTCCCCATCATAAAAACTCTTTTTCATCGGGCTTTCTTTTTTATCTACGGTTACACCTGCCCAGTTTCCAACACGCTCCGTCTTACCGGTCAGCGCATTATACATGGTAGTTTTGCCGCTATTCGGATTACCTGTTAACGCAATTCTCATAATGTATCCTCTTTCTCTTTTGGTTAGTTTTGACTAACTATTGATGATAAAAAATTTGCACTTAGCCGCACCTATCCTCGCGGTACATCGTGCATTCAAATTAAGATAGCTTTTGCCAAATCTCTGTCGATGCTGTAACGACCGTCTTTTATCGAAACCACACATCCGCTTCTTCTGCGAGAAATCATGGTAATTGGCTCGCCGCTGTAACATCCTAAGGAAAAGAGAAAAGCATTTAACTCTTCATCATCTGTGCGAATGTCTTTGATAATATATTCTACACCCGCATTTCCCTCAAATAAACTCATCTCTGCCTCCTATCACTATATGTGATTGTCTTGTTTTTTGAGTTAGTTTTGTCTAACTACATGTCATATTTTAATCCGATGTGATATGTTTGTCAAGTATTTTTCTAATTTTTTCCACTGGTTATTTCTGGGGTTCATTACTTATCACCATCTACCTCGGTGGTGCCGGACGATGCTTTGCCACATACTCGTCCACCTCGATTTTAATCACACTTACAATAGAAACCAACTTATCATGAAACTCAAAATCTTTTCTCGTTTGCGTTTTCATTAAAATAGTCATCGCAGCCTTTTTCTCTTCCACATCTTCAATAAGCTTTGCCTTGCCTTTTCCAACAATAGACGAATAAGCCACCCCATATTGGCAAGGCACTTTCCCCTCAAATGGAATCACATCCACATCCATCTCAAAACACACCTTCGGGTTCACACGTAGAATGTCAAGTTTACGCCCCGCCGTCGCTCCATGCAGATAAATAGTTAATTTATCATCTTTCATTGTATATCCATAATTCATTGCGATTACGTATGGTTCATCACCATCTATCATCGCCAAATGCAATACCTTGCTTCTATCCAGAATATCTCTGATTTCTGTCTTATCTGTAATTTCCAGTTCTCTTCTTGTCATTCCTTTTTTCATGTATGTTTCCTCTCTCGCTTCATTTTGGGGCGGGGGTCCATCCAATTTGGGGACACCGCTAAACTCAATTGGGGACGTAGTAAAATTCAATTTCACTACGTCCCCAATTATAACAAGTTTTCATAATATTTTCCACCCTGCTTGCGCATACTAATTAAAAAATAAAGGGAGAATTTTTAAAAATGGAATACAAAGATACCATTCACTTATTGAAAGAATGTGATGCAGGGACAAAGATGGGAGTGACTTCTATTGATGATGTACTTGGCGTTGTGAAAGACGAAGAACTTCGCAAGTTACTGACAAAAAGCAAAGACCAGCACTCGAAACTGGGGAATGATTTACATTCTCTTCTGATCGAATATGGGTGTGAAGAACAAGAGCCGAACCCGATTGCGAAGGGAATGTCATGGCTGAAAACAAACATGAAATTTACCATGGACTCCAGTGACAGTACCGTCGCTGCTTTGATTACCGACGGCTGCGATATGGGTACAAAATCTCTGTATAAATACTTGAACCAATACAAAGGTGCTGACAAGAAGGCAAAGGACATTTGCAAGCGTTTGATTTCCATTGAAGAAGAGTTACGTGAAAAACTCCGGATTTATTTATAATCCGGAGCCTTACATATCATCTTTCACTAGTTGCAATGTAAAAACGCATTTTTACTAATATCCAATCAAAACACCAAGCAGCAGCAAACCACTTGTCAGCAATATATTCAATCCTTGGAACTTCAGACTCCATTTCGCCCACTTTCCATAACTCACGCCTGCAAGTTCCAGACTAATCAACAGCACCGGATTCGTTGGATAAAACACATTGGAAAATCCATCTCCAAATGCAAATGCTACAATACAAAGCTGTGCGGAAATCCCAAATGCTTCTGCCACCGGTACAATCAACGGAATCATCAAAAAAGCTTTTGCCGAACCGGATGCAATAAAGAAGTTCATCACAAGTACCATAAAATAGATAAACAAAATCACGGCCCACTTTGGAAGTGTCTCTGCTGTACCGATTGCCATTTTCAAAAGGGTATCTAACACATTTCCTTCTTCCAAAGTATATTTAATGGAATTCGCCATTAAAATCATCAGAACACCGGGAAGCACACTGATTAATCCGTTTATAAATGTTTTTCCCATGTTTCCGCCCATACCGGAAAGCAAGCTGGCACCGATTCCCGCAACCAGAAATGTGACCGCCACGATAATCATGGTATAGTCTTGCAGTGCTGTAATCAATACAGAAGTTAATACGACTATAATGCCTGCTGTCATAAGCCCTGCAAAACAAAGAAGTCCCTTATCCATCTTTGCATTAGAAGCAAATCTCACATCCACAGAATCCACAGCCAAAGGCTTCTCAATTTTCTTTGCATAGAAATATAAAAATCCAATCAAAAGCGTATATACCAATACAAAAACAATGACGCGGAACCAGATTCCTGAAAACATCGGAAGTCCCGCAAGTTCCTGTGCAACGCCAATCGTAAACGGATTACAAACACCTGCCGCAAATCCGCAGCCTGCTGCAAGTAAACTCATTCCCATACCTACGAGAGCATCCCAGCCCAAGCGTATTGCAAGTGCAACCACAATCGGAACCAAAGGCACACATTCCTCAAAAGAACCGATAAAGGAACCCATTGCCATGAAAAACAATGCCACCGTTGCCATCAGCTTATACCGTTCCTTACCGAATCGATAAGTAATTTTATCCAGCATATATTTCATCAGTCCGCATTTATCCAAACAATTAAACACACCACCGATGACTAATAAAAATACAATCACTGCAATCAATTGCATATTTCCGTCCGCTCCGAGGACTAATACCGGAGAAAGCACCCACTTCCACAATGGAATACCGCCGCCCGGAACTACAAAAGTCAATCCATAAGTCAAAACCATCAATGCAAAAATAACCGCAATGGCTGTCAAAAAGGATTTGACACTAACGTTTAATCCCTTTTTCTCATCACTCATTTAAAATACCTCTTCTTGTTGCTGTTCACAATCCTATCGGAATAACTATCTTTTCACAAAATACTCCTCATACCATACCAAAAAGGTATAAATCGTCCAGACTTTTCTCCAGTTGTCTGAGTTCCCTCCGATATATTCCTCAAAAATCGCATTGATTTCTTCTACGTTGAAGAATTGTGCGGCCATATCGCTGTGGAACTTCGCCCGCACATCCTGATTATATCTTTCGTCCGCCATCCAAATGCGGATTGGGACAATGAAACCTAATTTCTTGCGGAATGCAATTTCTTCCGGAAGCACCTTTGCTGCTGCTGTACGAATCACCAACTTATTCTGTTCTTCACTGAGTTTATATTCCTTCGGAAGTTTGGAAGCGATTTCAAATATTCTGCGGTCAGTCAACGGCATACGCACTTCCAAGCCCGCCGCCTCGCTCATCTTATCTACGTTCAGGTAGATGTCGCCTTCCAACCAAATCTGAATATCCACATCCTGCATCTTAGAAAGCGGGTCCAGACCTTCATTTTCTTCATAAATCTCTTTCACTAAATTAATCGGAAGTACACTTTCATCATAGTGCTTGAGAATCTTCTTTTTCTCATCTTCTTTCATGATGTTTGTATTTCCCACATAAAATGTCTTTAAATTGTCTCCATAACGCTCTGCATTGCGATACATATTGTATCCGCCAAAGAACTCATCGGAGCCCTCACCTGAATAACAAAGTTTTGTCGTCTTTGCAGTCTCGATACACCCAAGCGCAAATACCAATGCTGAGGCATCTCCCAAAGGCTGTTCCATATTGTACATTACATAAGGAACGATTCCGAAATACTCCTCCGGTGAAATCACACATCTGTGAAATGGTACGCCAAGCATTTTGGCTGTCTCCCCGGCAAGTCCTGACTCATCAAAACGTTCTTCTGCATATCCGCAGGAATGAGCCGCATTTGCTTCTGACATTGCAAGCACATACGAAGAATCCACACCGCCTGACAAAAATGATGCAATCTCTTCATCCTCCGCTTCGGTTTCCGGCATAATCTTCTTCAGCCTTTCATGAAGTTCGTCCGCCCACTCTTCCAAAGACTTGCCTTCCTCCGCCTGAAACTCCGCCTTCCAATATCTCGTAATCTCTATCTTTCCATTTTGCCAAACCAGATATCTTCCCGGAAGCAGTTTTTTCAATCCTTTGAAAAACGTTTCTTCACCGGGAACATAAGTAAGACTCATGTATATCTGAAGTAATTTTTCATTCAATTCTTTTACAAATCCGTCTTGTCCGAGAATCTGACGAATCATGGTTCCGTATAACAATCTTCCGTCTGCCGTTTCATAATAATAAAATGGCTTTGTTCCAAATTGGTCGCGCAGACAGAATAATTTTTCTTCTTCCGTATCCCAAAGTGCAAATGCAAACATTCCATGCATATGATCTGCCATATCATATCCCCATGTTTCGTATGCTTTTATCAAAATTGCTTCTTCGCGTGCCTGTCTGGAAAGTGTACTGTCAATCCCAAGTTCCCTGCAAAGCATCTCCCAGTTGCGAATGTGTCCCCTGTATTCTTTTACCTGTATCATATCGGCACCTCACTTTTTAACTTTCGTAACTCTTCGTCCAGTTTAGCACAATATGTCGAATCGGGCAATAAAATCCATGAATTGACATGGTGGTTATCTTGATGTTTTTCTGTGGGAATGGTATACTAATTTTATATAGAGCAAAAATTGCAGAAAGGAAACGGATTCTTAAATTTTCGTTTAACAGGTGACGGAATGTATCGAGTTTTAGAATTAAATCCACAACTATTACCATTTTCAGGGGACATCGATTATCGTATGCACCTCTACCACAGTACAAAAGACCGCCTGCTGTCAAATGGCAGTACCCTAAATGATTTTGCAAATGCTCACGAATACTTTGGCATTCATCATGTAGAAGATGGCTGGGTTTATCGTGAGTGGGCTCCAAGCGCCCACCAATTATATCTGACAGGCGATTTCAACGGATGGAATCAAACAGAATATCCATTAAGCAGATTAGATAATGGTGTTTGGGAATTATTTTTGAAAGGTGAAAAAACTTTATGGGATGGCTGTAAAGTAAAAACAGTTGTCGATGCAAATATGCAAAGAACGGAACACATTCCGCTTTATGCACGCCGTGTCGTTCAAGACCCTGAAACGATTATCTGGTGTGCAGAAGTTGTGGACGATTGGAAAGTATTCAACTGGACAGACCAGGAATTTGAACCTGCAGATTCCTTATATATTTACGAAGCTCACGTTGGTATGGCTCAGGAAGAAGGAAAAGTCGGTACTTATCGTGAGTTTGCCCAAAAAATATTGCCACGTATTAAAAAAGCAGGTTACAACACCATTCAACTGATGGCAATCATGGAACACCCTTATTACGGAAGTTTCGGATATCAGGTTTCCAGCTTCTATGCTGCTTCCAGCTGGTTTGGAAAACCGGAAGACTTAAAGTACTTGGTAAACAAAGCGCACAAGCTTGGGCTTCGCGTGTTACTGGATGTCGTTCACTCACATGCAGTAAAGAATACAACAGAAGGTATCAATATGTTTGATGGAACCACATGGCAATTCTTTCATGACGGCGAAAAAGGTGACCATCCGGCATGGGGAACCAAATGTTTTAATTATGGCAAGGATGAAGTCATTCATTTTCTCCTGTCTAACTTAAAATTCTGGATGACAGAGTACCACTTTGACGGCTTCCGTTTTGATGGTGTTACTTCCATGTTGTATCATGACCACGGACTTGGTTCTGACTTTAACGATAACAAGAAATATTTTTCATTAAATACACATACAGAAGCAATTACCTATTTGCAGTTGGCGAATGAATTAATCCGACAGGTAAATCCGAAAGCTGTCACTATCGCCGAAGACATGTCAGGTATGCCGGGTATGTGTCTTCCGATTGAAGACGGGGGTATCGGTTTTGATTACCGATTGGCAATGGGTCTTCCTGATATGTGGATTCGGACTGTCAAAGAAAAATCAGATGAACAGTGGAATATCGGACAGATGTGGGGAGATATGTGTCTACGCCGTCCGGGTGAAAACAGTGTCGCTTACGTAGAAAGCCATGACCAGGCATTAGTCGGCGACAAGACCCTGATTTTCCGTCTTGCAGACGCCAACATGTACACCGATATGGATAAGATATGCCACAATCCTATCATTGACAGGGCAATTGCACTTCACAAAATGATTCGCCTCTTCACACTCGGTGGAGGCGGCGAAGCCTACCTGAACTTTATGGGAAATGAATTCGGACATCCGGAATGGATTGATTTTCCTCGTGAAGGAAATGGCTGGAGTTTCCACTATTGCCGTCGTCAATGGAGCTTATTGGAGAATGGTTACCTAAAATATCAATGGCTTGGTGAATTTGACCGTGATATGATTAACCTGACCAAGAAAAACGACATGTTCAAACAACAGATGGCTGACTGTATGCTTTTAAAAGAACCGGAGAAAATCATCGCATTTTACAGACATGGTCTGCTCTTTGCTTTTAACTTTAATCCGACACAGTCATACACCAACATTTTAGTTCCCGTGCATCAAAATACCGACTATAATTTGATGTTATCAACGGATGATGAAAAATATGGCGGACAAGGTCTGGTAGAACATATGAAATATGCGGTAAAGAAATTCGACGACCGCTACTTTATCGAATTGTACCTGCCTGCACGTACCGCAGTCGTTCTCAAAGAAGGACACGTGAAAAAGCGCAAATAAATATACAAAAGAGGGGATGTGAAAACATCCCCTTAAATGATTCTATCATATATTTCCATTTTCCTTTTTATTTTCTCTGCAAGTTCTTCCGTAAATGCCCCTTTCGCTGCTCTCCACTTCCAATTATTCCCGACCGTCCCCGGTCGATTCATGCGGGCTTCACTTCCAAGTCCTAAAATGTCCTGTGCCTGCACAATTGTGAGATTTGCAACGCTTCTCCAAAGTGCATTCATTATGCTCCAATTTAGTTTATCTCCCTCTGAAATATCCAAATATTCCTTGCAATATGCAACATCTGCCAACGAAGCATCTTCAAACCATCCGAGAATCGTATCATTATCATGAGTCCCCGTGTATGCCACACAATTCGGCACATATTTATGTGGCAAATGCTCACTGCTATCCTCATCCCGGCTGTCAAACGCAAACTCCAAGATTTTCATTCCCGGAAATCCGCTTTTCTTCAACAAGTCTTTTACAGAATCCGTCAGATATCCCAAATCCTCTGCAATAATCGGCGCTGTTCCGATAGCACGTTCTATTGCATCAAACAACTTCATTCCGGGCCCCCGTCTCCAGTGTCCGTTCTTTGCCGTTTGCTCCCCATATGGAATTGCAAAGTAAGAATCAAATCCCCTGAAATGGTCAATGCGGAGAACATCATACACCTTGCAAAGATATTCTATCCGTTGTATCCACCACGAAAATCCTGTCTTTTCCAAATAGTCCCAATTATATAATGGATTCCCCCAAAGTTGTCCGTCCGCGGAAAATCCATCCGGCGGAACTCCTGCGACCTCTGTCGGTCTGCCTTCCTCGTTCAGTTGAAACAATTCCGGATGTGCCCATACGTCCGCACTGTCGAGCGATACATAAATCGGTAAATCCCCGATTATCAAAATTCCATTTTGATTCGCATAGGATTTTAGTTCAAACCATTGCTTGAAGAATAAATACTGAAGTGCTTTCCACTCATCTTTGTTCCAATTTACACCGCCATGTGACTCCTTTAAAGACATAAAAGATGCATAATCGGAAAGCCAGAACTCATTTTTCGTACAAAATGTATCATAATCGTCAAATGGTTCCTTCAAAAATTTTCTGACTGCCTCTTGCAGAATGGGATATCGTTTCTCATACAACGCACCATAATTTACCTTATCAGCCGTGCTCTCCCAATCCACATCTCGGTAGTCTGCTTTTTCCAGCAGACCCAATTCTTCCAATCGCTCTAAATCAATAAAATACGGATTACCGGCAAATGCCGAGTAAGACTGATATGGTGAATCTCCATAACCTGTCGGGCAAATCGGAAGCATTTGCCAATAGCTTTGCCCACTTTTTTTCAAAAAACGCACAAAATCATACGCATCTTTCCCCAGCGTCCCTATTCCATACGGGGACGAAAGAGAAGAAAGATGCATAAGAATACCGCTTTTTCGCAAACCAAGCCACACTCCTAACCTTTTACCGCACCCGCAGCGACACCCTTGATAATATATTTCTGACAGAATAAATACACCACAATAACCGGCACAATACTAATCATAATGACTGCCATGGTTGCGCCAAGGTCTACCGTGCCATAACTTCCTTTCAGATATTGCACATGAATCGGAATCGTCATATATTTTGTCCTGTCAAGCACCAAGTATGGCAGCAGAAAATCATTCCAAATCCACATCACTTCCAACACTCCCACGGAAATCAAAATAGAGCGCAGCATTGGAAAAACGATTTTAAAGTAAGTGGAAATAGCGCCACAGCCGTCAATTGCCGCCGCTTCCTCGATTTCCATTGGAATGCCCTTGATAAATCCTGTAAACATAAACACTGCCAGTCCCGCACCAAATCCCAAATAAATAATCGGAATGGTAAACGGTGTATTCAATTTCAATCGGTCTGCCGTTCCTGACAATGTAAACATAACCATTTGAAACGGTACAATCATGGAAAAGACACACAAGTAATATAAGATTTTTGAAAACAAATCATTTACTCTTACAATATACCACGCTGCCATAGAAGTACACACAAGTATTAATATTGTGGAAACCACTGTAATCAGCACACTGTACATCACCGATTTTAAAAACGGATAATTTCCGAATGTCATGCCTTTGATATAATTTGCCATTCCGACGAAGGATTCCCGATTAGGAAGCGCAAATGTATCCGTGTTCACAAATGAATTCTCTTTCAGAGAGTTGATAAATACCGCGAAAATCGGAAACAGATATATAAGACTGATAACAGAAAAGATTATCGTCGGCCATATACTTCTACTTTTTCTTTTTCCTTTCACTACTTCTGCACCTCCCTGTCACGCGTATACTTAAGTTGTCCCAATGCCAAAATAGCCACAACAATAAAGAAAAGAACCGCCTTCGCCTGTGCGAAACCACGACTGCTCGCTCCTCTGTAAAATGTATTGTAAATGTTGAGTGCAAGCATTTCTGTGGTATTAATCATAGAACCATCTGCGCCAAATTCTACCGGCGCACCGCCTGTCAATGCGAGATTCTGGTCAAACAGTTTAAACGAATTTGTCATAGTTAAAAATACGCAAATAGTAATTGACGACATTACATTCGGTATGGTGATTCTCCACAATGTCTGCCACTTACTTGCACCGTCAATCTTAGCAGCTTCCATCATATCTTCCGGAATACTTTGCAATCCTGCAATGTAAATAATCATCATGTATCCGATTTGCTGCCAGCACATCAAAATCAACAGTCCCCAAAAACCATACTGTGTCTTTGCCAAGAGAAATGTATCATAATATTTTAAGACACCATCAAAAATCATTGACCAAATATATCCTAAAACAATCCCTCCGATGAGATTTGGCATGAAAAATATGGTACGGAAAATATTTACGCCCTTCATCTTCTGCGTCAAAAAGTATGCAACTACAAAGGCTAACACATTAATTGCCACAATAGACAGCACCGCAAAAGATGCGGTGTATCTAAATGCGTATAAATAACTTTTATCCTGAAAAGCTTTTACATAATTTAAAAACCCAATCCATTTTGCATCCCGGGGAGTCGTAAATTCACAAAAAGAAAGATAGATTCCCTGAAGAAACGGCCATATAAAACCAATGCAAAATGCTACAAATGTTGGCAATATAAAAATCGGAAAACATTTTTGAATGGGTTTTGAGATGAAACTTCTATTCTCTTTCATAAACTTCATCCTTTTAAACAAATTTATTATTCTTTATATTGAGTTTCCCAACCATTGATATAAGCTTTTTCAACATCTTTCCAGCTTCCATTATTTGCCGCGTACTGCAACAAGGCTGATTTCACTCCCGCTCTCCACACATCCACGTTTGGTGTGTAGTTAAACGCCCAAGACACGTTGTATTTCCCCTCTGCTACGCTTTGATTTGCAGCCTGGCAAAATACATTTTCAGCCTCTTTGGCTTTTTTGAACGGAACTGCGCCAAATTGTTTTGCAAGCATCTCAGTTCCTTCATCCGATGTCACAACCCACTTCAAAAAGTCTAATGTTGCCTGAATATCTTCTTTGGACGCCTTGCTGTTTACCGCCCAGCAATTCTCTGTTCCTGAGCAAAGTCCTGCATCCTCTTCGCCTTTCACACCACAATAAATCGGTATCATAGTGAGGTCTTTCGGATTCATTTTGAACCCTTTGTCTTCGTTAGTCACTAAATTCGCATATTCCCAAGAACCATTCTGGAAAAAAACAGCCTTTTCCTTTCCAAATTCTGCCAATGCGTCATCTGCCGTTTTTGTAGCAATGTCTTTCGGTTCGCATGTCGCATTATTGATATATAAATCCCAAATCTTTTTATAATTATCCAGATAATCTCCTGTCACTTTTGACGGTTGTCTCGTCACCTTATCATCGCGGAACTCATAAAACAATGGAAGGTTCGCCAAATGTCCCGTAAATCTCCATGCAGAAGAATCATCCATGCCGGCTGATGTAAATGCCGAAAATCCGAGTTCTGCCTTACGTACCGTAATATCTTCGGCTACTCTTTTCAAATCATCAAAATTATCAATGTCATCTACTTCATAGCCCGCTTTCGCCAATAATTTCTTATTTACAATAATGCCATATGATTCATAACAATAACCTATCGCATAGACCTCTCCGTCCTTGCCTTTCAGATTATAATCATCGGTTGACATTTCTTTATAGACATCTGTATCAGATAAATCCAAGCAATAATCTCTCCATGTATCAAGCACCGCCTGATTTTTACACTGGAACAAAGTCGGTGCACTGCTTTTTGCCATCTCTGCTGTCAATGTAGATTCATAATCTCCCGATGCCGCTGTCACAACCTTTACCTCAACACCCGTCTCTTTGGTATATTGCTTTGCTAAATCCTGCCATGCCTGATTCGCTTCCGGTTTGAAGTTTAAATAATACACGGTTCCTTTGCTATTCTTATCATTCTTACTTTTGGAACCACATCCTACCAATAGTGACATAACACACACTGTCATCAATAATACTGCTAATATTCTTTTTTTCATATTTCACATCCTCCTGCTGTTCATCTTTCCCTTTTTATACCTTTTTTATACAAGTCAGTGAATGTGTAAATACTTTTGTTTGGTGGCAAGTCCACCTCTTATGTGTCTTTCTGATTTATTCATATCCAAAACTTGTCTTGCCTGCAGTGCCAGAGCACGGTTAAAAAGCAGGAGACGTTCTGTCACGTCTTTATGTACGGTTGATTTGCTAATTCCAAACTCCTTCGCCGTCTGTCTCACAGTCGCGTTGTTCTCTATAATATAATAGGCAATCTCCACCGCTCTTTCCTCTATGTATTCCTTCATAAAAACCCCTGTATAAATTGTTTTTTTACAATCTATGCAGGGGGCTGGGTCATTATTCTTGATTAATTTTTACACTGCTATGTGCATGTTTTTTTCTTCAATAAGTGTCGCACGCTTTACAATTTCTCCGTCTTAAAGGTCGTATATCCCTCATAGTAATAGCTGTGGTCAATACCTTTCATATAGACCTCACGGCTATTTATATCATCGGTCAAGGCATTTTTCAGCAGATGCTTAATCTCAATATCTTTAATCGGGCTGCGCTCCATGGCGAGCAGATAGTCTTCCTTGTCAATCTTGCTCCAGTCAACTACCTTTCCGATTTCTTTTTTCAAAATATGGTCAAGCCAAATGCGGGCGCTACGCCCGTTACCCTCCCGAAAAGGGTGGGCGATATTCATTTCCACATACTTCTCAACGATTTCTTCGAAGGTGAACTGTGGCATTTTATCAATGTTCTCAAGCGCCGCCTGTAAGTACATTAAAGGAGCAAAACGAAAATTCCCCTTTGCTATATTCACAGTACGCAGATTGCCTGCGAAGTCGTAGATGTCTTCAAAAAGATACTTGTGGATTGCCTGCAAGGTTGAAAACTTCCCGACAGGGAGGTTATCTAAGATGCCTTTTTCAAAAAGTTCAAGAGCTTTTTTCTTGCTGATCCGTTCTTCTTCACGGGCGAGGTCAGCTGAAGATGTAAGCCCTAATTTATTTTCAAGTGCCATAGCGCACCTCCGTTTCTGGTAAGCGATTCTTCTGCAACTTTTTCCAAATCTACTATTCTGCTTTCACATCCACCCGCTTGCAGTTCTTTGCAAGAAACTCTCCCACTTTTGGTTGAAGTAATTGTAACTCGATTGTCTCACGACCAACTTGTTTCTCATACGCTTTTACGTCGTCATATCCGTCTTCTTCTGCCATCTCAGCCAGACCTTCTTCATATTCCTGTCCGCTTAAGGTGATACCCTCTGTTTCAGAAATCAATTCAATTGCATATCGAAGTTTAATAGATTCCTTAATATATTTCTCCGGTGTCATCTGATAATATTGTTCGAAAAATTCGGCCGCAGTCATATTTTGCTGTTCAGCCTGTTCTGCAAGCGTTGTCTCAACATAATTCACAAATTCATCCACTTGGTCCTGCGGATATTCTTTTACTTCACATTGCTTCATCAACGCCTGCCAGGCCAACCCTTCCACACTGCTGTCCGCTGTTTCTTTATTGGACTTTTCCAAGTCCTTTCTTACTTCTTTTTTATAGTCTTCGATAGTTTTTGCCGTTTCGGAAAGTTTTGGCAACAGTTCTTCCGTTAACTCCGGAACCGTAACTTCTTCAATCTTGTGTATTGTCATGGTAAATGTAACATCTTTTCCTGCAAGATGTTCTGTATATTGCTCCGGAAATGTTACCGGTACATCAAAGGTTTCCCCTACTTTATGTCCGACAATTCCTTCTTCGAATCCCGGAACGTATCCGCCATTTCCAATTGTTATCTTAGTACCTTTTGCAGTTCCTCCGTCAAATGCCTCTCCATCCAATTTTCCCTCGTAATCAAGCGTAACCTCATCACCGTTTTGAGTAGCACGATCTGTAATTTCTTTTCTGGTGGCCATTGTTTCAAGCGTAGACTGAATGCTCTGCTCAACATCCTCATCTGTCACAGGATATGTTTCCACTTCAACTTTCAGCCCTTTATACTGCTTAATGGTGATTTTATCATTCGAAATTTCACTGTTTTCTTTTTTATTCTTATCTTTCCCTCCGCAAGCTGCCAAAGCAATCATGAGTCCTGAAATCATTAATATTGTAAATACCTTTTTTTTCATTTCTGATTCTCCCTTTTTTACTTATAGAAATTCTTTTTCATGATATCATATTTTCCTCTTTTTTTAAAGGTTTTCTTGCACTTCTTTCAAAACAATGCTAGAATGTGAATTATGTAATAAGAATGTTAGGAGGATTGCCATGACTGGTTGGATAATTGCAGGTATTATACTTGTTGTTTTAATCGGCATATTAGTTGCTTTATATTTCTTTGGCAAAAAGCAGGAAAAGAAACAAGCTGAACAAGAAGAACAAATGAAAGCTTCCGCTCAACATATCAGCATGTTAGTCATTGATAAAGGACATATGAAATTAAAAGAAGCAGGCTTCCCGGCCATTGTTTTGGACAACACACCGAAATTGCTCCGAAGGGCAAAGGTTCCTGTTGTAAAAGCGAAGGTAGGACCAAGAATCATGACTTTTATGTGCAATGATAAAGTGTTCCCTCTTGTGCCTGTCAAAAAAGAGGTAAAAGCGATTGTCAGCGGTATTTACATCACAGATGTAAAAGGTATCAGAGGACCGCTTGAAACAAAAGAAGAAAAGAAAAAAGGATTGTTCAAACGTAAAAAATAAAGGAATCGCGACTGCGATTCCTTTTTTATGTCATTCTTTCACTGATTGAAAAATCTTTTGCATCTCTCGAACAAATATGGATTCGTATGGAACAATCTGCAAGCGGTTCCGAATTCACATCCAAGGCATAGTCCGCTCTAACGCTGATGCTGTCCTTCGTCTCTTTCACAGACATCTCCGTCATAAAAATTCCAAGATTCAGCTGTCCGAACGGTGTGGAATAATAACATCTGTTTTTTTTATTCTTTTCAAAAACCATATGTACATTGGAAAGTCCTTTTTTGGATACCTCCATCCACTCGTTATCTTTCCACTTAATCTGCGTTTTGGTGATGCCCTGCATACCTTCCGCTACTTCTTCAAAAAAGACGTAATGCTTTCCGTTTTTCATATAATAGGTTCCCGCGCTGACAACTTCGATTGGTGCGTCCTCATCGCTCTCCGGTTCATCCATCACCATTTGCAAACCTGAAATACTTACTAATACATCTTTCGTCATATTGCTGTTTAATACTCCTCAATGTTAATCTGTCTTGTCGTATCAATATCATATGGAAGAATGGTATTCGCAAACTGTTTGAATTTATCAGCCGCATCGCTCACATAGAACTCATAATCGGCATGCTCTTTGTCTTCCCCACTGTTTTCCATATCACTTTTCTGCAAAATCTGCTTCAAATCCATTGCTGTCTCATATGCCGGGTTGACTAATGTAATCTCACTTCCTACGTATGCCTTGATTCGCGAACGCAATAACGGATAATGTGTACATCCCATAATCAACGAATCAATCCCTGTCTCCATAAGGGAGCCCAGATAATAGTCAATAATTTCTTCCGTCACGGGATGTTTTGCAAATCCCTCTTCTACCAACGGCACAAAAAGTGGACACGCTTTGCCGATTACTGTTACCTCAGAATCAATCCTCTGCATTACTTTTTCATACATCGCACTGCGAATAGTCGCCTCCGTCCCAATGACACCTATTTTCTTTGTCTTAGTCACCTCGAGAGCCGCACGGGCTCCCGGCTCCACCACGCCAATAATCGGAATGCTTATTTCTTCCCGCACCACATCAAGTGCCAACGCACTCGCTGTGTTGCACGCAATGACAATCGCCTTCACATGCTTTGTCTTCAAGAAGTTAATAATCTGTCTGGAAAAACGGATAATATTATCTTTGGACTTACTTCCATATGGTACACGGGCAGTATCTCCGAAGTATACGATATTCTCATTTGGAAGTTGACGCATGATTTCCCGCGCAACAGTCAGTCCTCCGACGCCCGAATCAAATACACCGATTGGAGCAGACTTTCCCATATCTCTATCCAAAATCAGTTCCTCTTTCTTATAACATATTTGCAATATCAATCTGATATTGTGGAAGTTCTTTTTTCATATCCAGTGCATCATTAATATCGAAATCAATATATTCGCCATGTTTATATCCTACTACACGGTTCGTCTTGCCTTGTTCCAGAAGTTCTACCGCCTTTGCACCCATAATTGATGCATATACCCTATCCTTTACAGTTGGACTTCCACCACGCTGCAAGTGTCCGAGAATCGTTGCACGTGCTTCCACACCTGTTGCTTCTTCAATTCTCTTTGCCATGTTAATGGAATCGCCGACACCTTCTGCATTGATAATAATATAATGCTTTTTACCACGATTTCTGTTTTCGATAATATCATCAATAATCGCCTGTTCATCATATCCATGCTGCTCCGGAAGTAAAATGTGTTCTGCACCGTTGGCAATACCACACCACAAAGCAAGATATCCTGCGTCACGTCCCATGACTTCCACGATACTGCATCTTTCATGTGAAGTTGATGTGTCACGGATTTTATCAATTGCTTCCATAGCTGTATTTGCAGCTGTATCAAATCCAATCGTAAATTCCGTACATGCGATGTCAAGGTCAATTGTTCCCGGAACACCAATTACATTGATTCCATATTGAGAAAGTTTCTGTGCACCCGCGAAGGAACCGTCTCCACCAATGACTACCAATCCTTGAATTCCATATTTCTTCAGAATACCTGCCGCCTTTAATTGTCCTTCCTCGGTACGCATCTGCTGACTTCTTGCCGTCTGAAGAATGGTTCCGCCACGCTGAATGGTATCGGCAACATCTCTTCCCGACATAGGAATCAGTTCTTCTCTTAAAAGTCCATGGTAACCACGGCGGATTCCCCATACACTCATCCCTTTTGCCAAGGCTGTTCTTACTACTGCACGAATCGCCGCATTCATCCCCGGTGCATCTCCACCACTGGTCAATACGCCAATCGTCTTAATAGGTTGGTTTGCATTATTCTCAATACTCATAAGTGGTCCTCCAATCTTTTTACGTCAATAAATATTGTTTTATCCTGATACAATTTTATACTATCTACTAAATGTTTTCAATCGCTTTTTCTACTACTTTTACACGGTCTGCGCCAAAAACCTCCTGCAGGCTTGCCAAAAGTTCTTTATCTGCATGGATATTACGATTTGCCGACAAACGTTTCCTTGCCTTTTCCTTCGTAAGATAAATCACAACTCCGTCCTTTCCTTCTGACTGATGAAGCAAGTCGTACAGCTTTGTCTCTTCCGCTAAAAAGGTTTCCTTATTCGGAAATTGTATCCACACATCGCAAGTAACATTTTCAAATGGGATAATTTCCTCGCAAATTAATTTGCTGGCATCATCATCCTCCTCCGAAACGCGTCCTCTGACAAACACTTTCGAATCTTCTTCCAAATACTCACGATTATTCTCATAATCTCTTGGAAATACCACAACTTCCACCGTTCCAAGCAAATCTTCGATGGTAAGAAATGCCATCGTCTTTCCCGTTTTCGTATGCTTAATGGTCTTACCGGTAATCATGCCGCCGATAATTTCCTTGGCGCCATCCCTTACTTTCGTGCGTCCCGTCTCCTCATTAATCTGAAAATCGGCTGTGGTTACACTAATGCTCTTACGCCATTTGTCCGCATATTCTTCCATTGGATGACCGCTGACATAAATCCCGAGAACCTCTTTTTCAAATGCAAGAAGCGTTTCTTTTTCATACTCACCTACATCCGGAAGCGAAATGTCAAACTCTTGTTTCTGCTCTTCACTCACCATGTCAAACAAAGTCATCTGACCTGTCATGGAATACTTGCGCTCCTGATTCACCTGCTCCAGTATCTTCACATAAATCATCATGAATTGTTTTCTGGTTCCATGAAGACTGTCCAAAGCTCCCGCTTTGATAAAACTTTCAATAGTACGTTTATTAACTTCTCTCCCCGACAATCGTTCAATGAAGTCTTTCAAATGCTTGAATGGACCATTTTCTTCTCTTTCTTTTACAATCGCCTCGATTACAGGACGTCCGATACTCTTAATCGCCGCCAGACCGTACCGAATCTTATCTCCGTCTACCGAAAATCTTCCTTCCCCCTGATTGATATCAGGCGGCAATATTTCAATCCCCATCTGACGACACGTATAGATATATTCAGATACTTTTCCCGGATTATCAATAACCGATGTCATAAGCGCTGCCATAAATTCCACCGGATGATAGTATTTCAAATAAGCTGTCTGGTAGGCAACCACCGCATACGCCGCCGCATGGGATTTATTAAATGCATATTTGGCAAAATCCATCATTTCATCATAAATCTTATTTGCAACCGCCTCGCTGATACCCTTTGAAATACAACCCGGTACACCTTCTTCCGGATTGCCGTATACAAAATTATGGCGTTCACGAACCATGACATCACCTTTTTTCTTGGACATGGCACGTCGCACAAGGTCGCTTCGTCCAAGGGTATATCCTGCCAAATCACGCACAATCTGCATAACCTGTTCCTGATACACGATACATCCGTAGGTGGGAGCAAGAATCGGTTCCAACTGCGGACAATCATAGGTAATGGATGACCTGTCGTTCTTTACTTTGATATACTGCGGAATGAAATCCATCGGGCCCGGACGATACAGTGAAATACCCGCAATAATATCTTCCAGACTCTGTGGTCTTAACTCCTTCATAAAGCTCTTCATCCCTGCACTTTCCAATTGGAAAATACCGTCCGTTTTACCGGTTCCAATCGAAGCAAGTACATCTTTATCATCATAATCCAGATGGTCTATATCAATCTTCTTCCCTGTATTTTTTTCCACCAGCTGGACAGCGTTCTGAATAACTGTCAAGGTGCGAAGTCCAAGGAAATCCATCTTAAGAAGTCCCAATTCTTCCAAGGTAGTCATGACAAATTGAGTCGTCACAGACCCGTCCGAACCAAGTGATAACGGCACATATTCATCCACGGATTTCTGACTGATGACCACCCCTGCCGCGTGCATAGACGAGTGTCTTGGCAGACCTTCCAGACGTTTCGACATATCAATCAGCGTCTTAACCTGCTCGTCTTTTTCATACAATGCTTTTAATTCACTGTTCATCTGCAACGCCTTATCCAGAGTGATATTCAGTTCCTGCGGAATCATTTTCGCAATGCTGTCCACAAATGCATATGGCAAATCCATAACACGTCCTACGTCACGGATAACACCCTTTGCCTGCAAAGTACCAAAGGTAACAATCTGTACCACCCGGTCTGCCCCGTATTTACGAACCACGTAATCAATGACTTCCTGTCGTCTTTCAAAGCAGAAGTCGATATCAATATCAGGCATGGACACACGTTCCGGATTTAAGAAACGTTCAAACAAAAGCTGATACTTAATCGGGTCAATATTCGTAATTCCGAGGCAGTAAGAAACAATACTTCCCGCCGCAGAGCCACGCCCCGGTCCCACCATGATATCGTTGTCCTTTGCATACTTAATGAAATCCCATACAATCAGAAAATAATCCACATATCCCATGGTCTTGATAACATCCAGCTCATAGTTGAGTCTGTCGACCAATTCCTGTTTCGGCGCCTGTCCTGCTGTGGCATAGTGTTTTTGCAGCCCTTCAAAACACAGTTTATTTAAGTATTCCCAAGACGTATAACCATCCGGCACATCATATTTTGGGAGTTTTGTCACGCCAAATTCAATCTCTACGTGACAGCGGTCTGCAATCTTCTGGGTATTTTCTATGGCTTCCAATGCATATGGAAAAAGATTTCTCATTTCTTCTTCCGATTTCACATAATACTGACCGCCCTCATAACGCATACGGTCTTCGTCATCTAATTTTTTGCCTGTCTGAATACAAAGCAGGATATCATGCGGTTTCTCATCTTCTGCATAAGTATAATGCACATCGTTTGTCGCTACCAGTTCAATCCCTGTCTCTTGTGACAAACGCAATAACTGCTGATTCACCATCGCCTGCTCCTGCATGCCATGGTCCTGCAATTCTAAGAAAAAGTTGCCTTTTCCAAAGATATTTTCATAACGTTTTGCCG
>CAZRZV010000002.1:31812-58419 GCA_964604665.1 uncultured Faecalimonas sp.
ACCCGCCATACCCTCTTGCCGTGTCGAAACATTCATATGCTTCCTGATACATGGCTCTTTGGAGATTCTTTTGTACTTCCCCTGCAAGACATGCACTGAGCGCAATAATTCCTTCATGGTATTCCTGCAAAAGTTCCAAATCTACACGTGGTTTGTAGTAGTATCCTTCTACAAAACCTTTCGATACAATCTTTGTCAGGTTCGCATAGCCCTTTTGATTTTCTGCGAGAAGCACCAGATGATAGTAACGGTCTTCCGTATTCCCCGGTGTCTTATCAAAACGTGAACCCGGTGCCACATAAACTTCACAGCCCAAAATAGGTTTGATACCGGCAGCCTTTGCCGCGCGGTAAAAATCAATCACCCCGTACATCACGCCATGGTCTGTGATTGCCGCGCTGTTCATGCCGAGTTCTTTTACTCGGGACACATATTCTTTTATCTTGTTAGAACCGTCCAACAAACTATATTCTGTATGGACATGTAAATGTGCAAAACTCATATTCTTCCCCTATTGTATTGCTATCACTGCTTTGTAAGAGTGATATTTGTCTTGTTAATTTGAATCTTTCTCTCTTTGAACAATCTTCCGACGGCACGCTTAAATGCGTTCTTGCTCATGTCAAATTCTCTTTTTATCACTTCTGCGTCCGCCTTGTCTGTAAATGGCAGTACACCGCCTCGATTTTCAATATTCTTTAGAATCATTGCCGCGTCCTTATCCATCTGCATCGGAATCTTATCTTTTACACTTAAGTCCAATTTTCCGTCCGGCTTAACTGCTGTCACACGTGCCTTAACAGTTTGTCCTACTCTCAGATTCCCGAAAGACTCTTTCTTCGGAATCAGGGCGGAAAACTGATTGTCTACTGCTACAAAAGTTCCGAAGTTTTCACTGATATCATAAATGATTCCCTGTACTTCATCGTCTTTTTGATATGGTGAATCTGTGCGAAGCATCGGATACACTTTCATAGTCGCACAAAGGCGCTCGCTCTTATCTATGTAAAGAGACACCAGACATTTATCTCCCTTTTCCACTTTTACTGTCTGTTGCTTGAAAGGCAAAAATAAATCCTTTTCCAGTCCCCAATCCAGAAACGCGCCAAACTTTCCTGTGTCTGCCACTTCAAGTACCGCCAATTCTCCCATTGCAATCTTCGGCTCACCGGTAGTTGCAATCAATCTGTCATCCGAATCCTTATACAGAAAAACCTCGATTGGGTCTCCCGGTTCAATGCCTGCCGGAACCTGCTTTTGGGGAAGCAATACTTTTTCATCATCGCTCCCAAGATAGACTCCAAAATCTACTACTTTCACTACTGTCAAAACTTGCTTTTTTCCTAATTGCATCATAATTTATTCTCCTGTAAACTCGACTACGGCATATGGCACTTCGTATTCATCGCAAAGTTCTACCACAATACGTTCCTCTTCTTCTGCCTTTTTTACGACAATCTTATCACCATAGACAGCGGATTTTTTATATTCGACGCGAACTTGGCTTACTGAAAAATCACTCGGCAGTGCCTCTACTGCCATCTGTACATATTGGCAATTGTTGACGTGGCTGTTCGTATCAATGCAATATTTGCGCACCCGAAGAGAGTCTACCACCTTTGTCTCATCTGGAAGTGTTATCTTGCGTGAAGCATATTTCATCTCAAGCGGAGAGTCGACTCCATAAATGTTTATCTCCTCTTCGCTCGGTTTTGCAGGCATTCCTTTTTCTATATCCATATACACCCACAAAGTGTGTGCATATGCCAGCACCTCTCCATCCGGTGTTTTCATACAGAAATCTCTTGGTCCGAACACACCGCGAAATCCGGTCGCCCATGTCGTGACTTCAATTTCCTCATGCACTTTCGGATACCTCTTCACTACAATCTGCCATGAATTTAAAATCCATGCTCGTTTCTGTGCTTTCAGGTAATCCATTCCCACTCCGAGCGACTCCGACTGCTCACTGCTGGTATCCTGAAACTGATTGATAATCGACACCAATTTCATTTTTCCGTCTTCACCGCATTCGCTGTATCTCACTTTTGTATTTATTTTATACATGTATATTCCTCCTGTGTTAATGAAAGAAAAACCACTTGATTTTAAACTTTGATGTTGCCGTCACCATCTCGTATTCTTCGTCATCCAACACTTCTTTCAACTGTCTCTTTCCTTCTTTTGGCACAACCGCCCTTGTAGAATCAACAAAGCACAGATTCGGATACAGGACACACCACCAATTGTGTCCCTTAGCTTGTCCAATCTCGATACGAAGCGCATCATAATTTCCTTTTGGGAAGGTAATATCTCCATAGGTTTTATCTGGGAAATAACAATTCGTTACTTTTGCGGACACCTTGTAAGAACATCCTTCTTTTTGCAATGTCTCCTCTGCGACTTCTTCAATCTCTCTCAAATGGGACTTTGCCCACGCTTTTGTCATCTCTACGCTCTCCGACTTTGGCAAATCCTCTTTCATATATGCAATCACATTTTCTTTGACCTGCATTTTTAATGCCTGGTCCCGCTGGCTGTCACTGTTTGCCAGCACATGAAAACGGAACACCTCGCTTGCCATTTTTCTTTGCACCCTTGCGACTTTTACCTCTGTCAAAATTCCTGATGTTCCTGTTGCTATTGCAAGTGCCAACAATGCACAAATTACTTTCTTTTTCCCAAATTTGCATTTCATACTATGTACCTCCAACATTTGTTAGTCGGAGTATGCACAATTTTTCTGATTTTATACTTGCAAACCTATTTTTTTGTCCGGATAGTATCTGTCACAGCAGTTACCTGATTGTCAATATGCGCACACACAGCTTCTACTGCATGTTCCTCATCACGTTTTTCCAGCATGTTCACAATATACTGATGTTCCTCCAAAAGTGTTTCGTGTGAATCATCACGCTTTAAATACTCCACGCGATATCGGTACATCTGCTCACGCAGGTTATAAAGTAACTGTATCAGTCTCTGATTGTCTGTCGTGCGATAAATAATATCGTGAAACTTCACATCTGCTTCCGCGTAAGTAGTCACATCCCCATCTTTCAGCGCATTCTCAAACTCTTTTGCAGCTACTTTCAGCTCCTCTATTTCCTCATCCCGTATCTTTTCACAGGCAAGTCTGACTGCAAGAGCTTCCAGTGCCCTTCTGACTTCCAGCACATCACGGAGACTTTTCTCGGTAATCTCGGCTACCACAGCCCCTTTTCTCGGAATCATTACCACAAGACCATCTAATTCTAATTTGCGGATTGCTTCCCGAATCGGCGTGCGGCTCACTCCCAATTGATTCGCCAGGTGAATCTCTAAGAGCCTCTCTCCCGGCTGCAACTCACCGCGAAGAATCGCTTGACGAAGTGTGTTAAACACAATATCCCGCAGTGGCAAAAAATCATTCATGTTTAATTGAAAATCTGATCCCATGCTATTTCCTCCTATGATTGTGTACATTTACCACATATGCCTGTTTTGTAAGACCCAGTTTCTTTATCTTTTGTCGCGCCTGTTTTGCAACTGCCTTTTCTTTAAAAATGCCAAATACCGTAGGTCCGCTTCCGCTCATCATGGCACCAAGTGCACCTGACGACTTCATGACATCCTTAATATCCTGTATGATTGGATAATCTTCAATTGTCACACGTTCCAGCACATTTCCCATGGACTCGGCTACTTTTTCCAAATCGCCTGTCTCCAATCCGGCAATCACCCCGTCGATATCCGGATGCTCCTCTATTTCATGCGCATCCAACTTTTCATATATGGTCTTCGTAGACACATTGATTCCGGGTTTTGCTACAAGAATATAGCACTTCGGCATTGGAGCAAGAGGTTTCAAAATCTCTCCGATACCTTCCGCAATCGCCGTCCCCCGCATAATACAGTAAGGGACATCCGCCCCCAACTGCACGCCGCGTTTCATCAATTCCTGTTCGCTAAGTCCCAGGCCATACAACCGATTCATTCCGACCAGCACGGTTGCTGCATTGGAACTTCCGCCTGCCATACCTGCTGCCACAGGAATACGTTTCTCCAATGTAATCTCTATACCGCCTTCAATATTAAATTCGTCCATGAGAAGTTTTGCCGCCTTATAGGCTATATTTTTATCGTCTACAGGCAGAAAAGACAAGTTTGTTTTTAAGTGAATGCCCGGATTCTCTGTCTTTTGCAAAATCACGTTATCATACAGGTAAATCGTCTGCATTATCATGCGCACGTCGTGATATCCGTTTTCTCTTTGTCCCAGTACATCCAATCCCAAATTAATCTTCGCCAGAGCTTTTAATTCCAGTCTCTGATTCATCTCGCTTCCTCCTGCGTAGGTCACTTTGTATTTATTTGTATCTTGTATACATTATACTTTACAGTATACTCATATTTTCCTTAAAAATCAATATCCGTTCGCCCGGTTTTAGCGTATCTGTTGATAATTCATTTACCTCTTTGATTCCCTCCATCGTAGTATGATACCGTTTTGCCAGATTCCACAAATCGTCGCCTTCTTTGACAGTATATCCGATAACTCCGGGACGCTTATTGAGTTCTTCCATATCAATCGTTTCCAATTTCATATCCGCAATCATTTCCATCTCTACTGTTCTGCGAAAAAAACAATGAAATGCCAAAACAGCTTTTACTTCCACTTCATCTCCGCCCAGAAGTCCTACACTTAATTGTTCTAAAATGCTGGAAATATGATATTGCATATCCTTCGAGATACCTTTGCATTCAATCAGACAGGAAAACGGAACCACCCCTTTCCAAATATCAAATGGAATTTCATCATTCGCCTTTACATATAAGAAACCGATATGAAGCGCTCCTTCTACCAAAATTCCTTCCTCGGTAATTTCCACCCTGTCCACCTGTACATTCCCACTGCTGTGGCAAATTTGCAAAATATCATTTTTCAATTCCGGTAAATTTAAGTTTTGCGAAACCTTGCATTTGGAGTGGTTCTGCATGACAAGCTGTTCACAACACACTTCCTTTTTCTCCAACTGGCACTGCTTTTCTAAAGAGTATACGTCTTCCAGAACTTCCATCTGCTCTTCTTCATAGATTGCAATGCTGAATTTTAAGGTTCCCTCAATACCGATAACACGCACTTCCCCGTCTTCATCCATTCGGACATCCACATTTACGTCTTCCAAATTCACATTTAATTGATGATACATACTTTCATCCGCTCCATAACATTCTACACGTCCCTGATATGGAACTGTCTGCTCAATCCAATCAATCTTTCTCTCCGGTGACTCGTAAAAGCAAAACACCAGAAGTTCTCCTGCAATCTGTAGTTCATCCACTCCCAGTTTCGTATCCATTTTCCGGTTGGACACATCCGTCCAAAGCATATTTCCGATGGTTTCTTTTGTGCCGGGAAGCGTAATTTCTTCCTTGATTCGATAGGTATCCCTTTTGGATGTATGAAGTTTCAGTAAATCCAATGGCTTTTTCTTCTTATACAATGGTGTACTGCATTCTATATCCGTCGGAATATCCTCTATCATCTGTTTCTCTGCTTCCAATTCCAACTCCACCATTGCTTTGATACGTAATTTTCGCGAATGAATCATTGTTGCCTGTATTTCTACTCTAATATTCTTCACTTCATATGTACCACTGTTATCCTCTGTATATATCATTTCCTCGAAAGGAAGCTTTCCCTCCAGACAACACAGTGACGGTTCTATTCCGTCTCCCACGTATAGAATTTGGAACTCTAGTTTTCCGCAAACCCGCAGATAATTTTCTACCGGTTTGATTTCATCCACCTTTACTTTCCCTTCACATACCACAATCCGCTGCATGTCTCTTTTGCTGTCAGGAACATTGTAATCTTCGTCCAACACAAACTGATCCAAAATCTGTTGTCCCATCTGATTTGTTTGAATTTCCTTTGTCATCAATCCCATTTTGCTTTTCTCCTTTACTGAAAGACTACATTTTTATCAATAAACTCCATTTTGATTACGATATATGGATACGTCTTCGTCTCCACAATCTTTTCGTCTTTAGCAGGTCCAATCAGGTTCGTGTGTATATAGATTGCATTTTTCGTCTCAAAACATTCTTTGACTTTGATACTGTAACCGCTGCTTGACTGTTCTCCATATCCTTGTGCAATAAAAAGTTCTCCATGGTCTGCATAAGTCAATTTAAACGGCATCGTTCCTTTCTCTTTTATCATTGCGCTTAGTTCTTCTGGAATGTCTTCCTCTTTGATTACGGTAAAATCGATATCCTTTAATTTTTCTGTGGCAAGTTTTTTTGCAGAACAGGCACATAGAGAAAACAGGATACAGATAGTTAATGTGAGAGATAGAATTTTTTTCATGGCATTCCTCGCCCGTTATTTCTCTATATTGTATACAGTGAGCGGGAGAAATATCACAAAAAATGGCTTGGCATTTCTGCCAAGCCCCTGAAAATTATAATGTCGCATTTTCCTGCAATGTTTTTTCTATGATTTTCTGACAAGTCGCTCCGATTACTTTTTCTTCCTCTTTCGACAACTCATTTGGATAAATCGGCTTTCCGTACTCCACAATCACATGCGTCTTTTTAATTTTCGGCATATGAGCCTCGAAAATCTCAATTGTATGATTGAGTGCCACCGGAACAATCGGACAGCCTGATTTTGTCGCAATCTTAAATGAACCTTCTTTAAATGGCAACAGACTCAACTCTTCGCCCTTATTCCTTGTTCCTTCCGGGAAAATATAAACGGAAATACCATTTTTAATCTGCTCGATTGCCTGAAGCAGCATCTTCATGCCGGACCTCGGGTCTTTGCGGTCAAGGAATATGCAATACAGATAACGCATCCACACCCGGAGCGACGGAACCTTCTTCACCCCGTCTTTCGATACGAATCCTGCTAAATTTTTGCACTGCGTATACATAATTACAATATCAAAATAGCTCCTGTGATTCGCAACATAAAGTGCCGGTTCTTCTAAGATATTCTCCTCACCCCGTATTGTAATCTTCACTCCGCTAAGTGTAAGCACCACACGAAATGCCCACTGGACAATGCGTAATGAACTATAATCTTTTGCCTTTTTACTAATCTTCCCGACAATCCATTCCACAAAAAACAGAATATAAGAAAATAATAAGAAAAGCACGACAAACAATGCTGTAAAAATAAATCTAATCATGTGTTCACTTCCTCTTTCTAAATTTATCGTCCGTACAACTGTGTAATCGCTCTCAATCCTTCTGCCAATCCGTCTGAAAGTGCATTCTGCCGATAGCGCCAAGCCCAGTTGTTTTGCGCAACTCCCGGCACATTCATCCTTGCATCGGCTCCAAGGCCCAAAACATCTTGCATCGGTACGATTGCATAAGCGGCAATCGTTCCCAAGCATGTGCGCAAAAAATCCCAATGAATGCTGTTTCCATCTGTATTCATATAGCGGCGCACTTTATCTCTTGAATATTCAGACGCCTCATCATACCAGCCTCTGGTTGTATTGTTATCATGTGTTCCCGTATAGCAAACACAGTTCGTTGTAGTAAACTGATGTGGAAGGAAAGAACTCTCATCTTCCGATTCAAATGCAAACTGCAATACTTTCATACCCGGAAAATCGAAATGTTCCCGCAGTTCAATGACTTCCGGAGTAATGGTTCCCAAATCCTCTGCAATGACGGGAAGCCCTTTTCCCAGTTTTCTCTCAATCGCCTCAAACAATTTCTTGCCCGGTGCTTTTACCCATTCTCCACTCATTGCAGTTTCCTCATCTGCCGGAACTGCCCAGTAGGACTCCAGTCCGCGGAAATGATCTATTCTGAGAAAATCTGTCAGTTCTAATTGGTGGCGTACCCTTGCCACCCACCATTCAAATCCGTCCTTCTCGTGTGCATCCCAATTATAAAGAGGGTTTCCCCAGAGTTGTCCCGTCTCCGAAAAATAATCCGGCGGAACTCCTGCCACCACAGTCGGATAACCCTTTGTATCTAATTGGAATAATTTCCGATTTGCCCAGACATCTGCACTGTCTAAAGAAACAAACAACGGCATATCGCCGATAATTTTAATCCCCTTTGCATTTGCATAAGCCTTCAATTCTGTCCACTCTTTATAAAAAATAAATTGCACAAAATAGTGATATGCGATTTCCGATTTCAAAAGTTTCTTTAATTCTGTCTTTACTTTTTGAGTCGCTTTTCGATAAGATTCATCCCAGTTATACCATTCTTTTCCGTCATGCATTTCCTTGCACGCCATATAGATAGAATAATCTTCCAACCAATCTGAATTATCTCTGAAAAACTGTTCGTATTCTTCCTGCAATTCTTCATTTTCGCCCTCTTCAAAACGCGAAAATGCCACCCGCAAAATCTGTTCTTTCCATGGTACAACCTTTTCATATTGTACCAAATCTTCATTGTTATCAGGGCCGGTAGTCAATTCCCACTCTTTTAAAAGTCCAAGTTCTTCTAAATGTTTTGGACTGATAAGCAACGTTTGTCCTGCAAAGGCAGAAAAACTGGAATACGGCGAATGACTGTATCCTGTCGGCGTAAGCGGCAATATCTGCCATAAATGTTGTCCTGCCTTTTCCAGAAAATCCACAAAATCATATGCCGACTGCCCCAAATCCCCAATACCATATGGTGACGGAAGCGAAGTCGGATGCAGCAATATGCCTGATATTCTGTTCGCTGAAGCTGTACTCATACTGTGTATATCCTCATTTCTATAATTATTACATATTGTGTATTATATCCCAATTATCAACTGTACATATAGAATAATCCAAATACTTTTCATTTTCAAGTCCGCAGTCTTAAGTTTCTTTTTATCAAGTCACTTTTAAAATTTACATTTCCTATTTATAGTGCTATAATCTTTGCGAAGACTTTTTTGACAAAAGAGAGGAAACAAATCAAATGAATAACAGAAACCTTACTTTATTGACAGACTTATATGAATTAACCATGATGCAGGGATATTTCGAACACGGGGGCAATGAAACAGTCGTATTCGATGTATTCTTTCGTTCCAATCCAAACGGAAGCGGTTACTCGATTGCAGCCGGCCTGGAACAAGTCATTGACTATATCAAAGGATTAAACTTCACTTATGATGATGTGGCATATCTTCGCAGTTTGAAAATCTTCAGCGATGATTTCCTCCATTATTTAAGTGGATTTCACTTTAGTGGCAGTATCTATGCCATTCCGGAGGGAACTGTTGTATTCCCGAAAGAACCACTGGTAAAAGTAGTTGCTCCAATTATGGAAGCACAATTAGTAGAGACTGCTATTTTAAATATTATCAATCACCAATCACTCATTGCAACCAAGGCATCACGCGTGGTATACGCAGCTGATGGTGACGGCGTAATGGAGTTCGGGCTTCGCCGTGCACAGGGGCCGGACGCAGGTTTATATGGCGCCAGAGCAGCTATGATTGGCGGATGTATCGGTACTTCCAACGTCCTTGCAGGAGAGATGTTTGATGTGCCGGTAAAAGGGACTCATGCACACAGCTGGATTATGAGTTTCCCGGATGAATATACTGCATTTAAAACATATGCCGACCTCTATCCGGACGCATGTATCCTTTTGGTAGACACCTACGATACCATTAAATCAGGTGTGCCAAATGCTATCCGTGTATTTACGGAAATGCGTGAAGCAGGAATCGAACTTACCAACTACGGAATCCGTCTTGACAGCGGTGACTTGGCATATTTGTCCAAGAAAGCACGTAAGATGTTAGATGCAGCGGGATTTGAAACGGCTGTCATCTCTGCTTCCAACGATTTGGATGAATTGCTGATTCACGACTTAAAAGTACAGGGAGCGAAAATTACTTCCTGGGGTGTCGGTACCAACATGATTACTTCCAAAGACTGTCCTTCATTTGGTGGTGTTTATAAGCTGGCAGCCATACAGCAGGAGGACGGAAGCTTTGTTTCTAAGATTAAGATTTCTGAAAATACCGAGAAGATTACCAATCCGGGTAACAAGACCATTTATCGTATTTACGAAAATGAGACAGGTAAGATGCGTGCCGACCTCATTTGTTTTGCAGATGAAACATTTGACACAGAAAAGAGTCTGACCGTATTTGACCCGCTTGCAACTTGGAAAAAGACAAAATTCCCGGCAGGTACATACACCATGCGCGAAATTCTAAAACCAGTCTTTATCAATGGTGAATGCGTGTACGAATCACCGACGGTTATGGAAATTGCTCAGTACTGCAAAGAGGAAAAAGAAACTCTGTGGGATGAGACAAAACGTCTCTTCAACCCACACCGCGTGTATGTCGACTTATCGCAAAAATTATATGATGAAAAGCAACGTCTGTTAAATCAAATGAGTGTTGACGACGAATAAGGAGTATTAAAATTATGAAAATTGTTGTATTAGCCGGAGGCCTAAGCACCGAACGTGACGTATCACTGGTGTCAGGGGCGGGAATCTGCAAAACCTTAAGAGAAAGCGGACACGACGCATTTTTATTAGATGTATTCTTGGGATTTCCATACGATTCTGACAAATTAGAAGAAGTATTTACTCTTCCGGGTGCAGGACTTGAAATTGCAGAAGGTATTAAGACGACAGAGCCGGACCTTGCAGCCATCAAGGCTTCCCGGGAAGACCAATCTGATTGTTTCGTCGGACCAAATGTAATCGATATCTGCCGTCTTGCCGATATCGTATTCATGGGACTTCACGGCGACGTGGGGGAAAACGGAAAATTACAGGCTACTTTCGATATCTTAGGTATCAAATATACAGGTCCGAATTACCTTGGAAGCGCACTTGCTATGGACAAAGGTATTGCAAAGCAGATTTTCAGAATGGCAGGAGTTCCGACGCCGCTTGGAACTGTTCTGAAAAAAGAGCAGAAAGACACACCGCTTGCAGACCTTAACCTCTCGCTTCCGGTGGTTGTAAAACCATGTGCAGGTGGTTCCAGCATTGGCGTCTATATTGCAAATACCAAAGAAGAATATGAAGATGCTCTTGAAAAATCTTTTGCCTATGAGGACGAAGTGATTGTGGAGCCTTACATCAAAGGCCGTGAATTTGCCTGCGGTATTATCGACGGCAAAGCACTTCCCGTAATTGAAATCATTCCAAAGTCCGGTTGGTTTGACTATGCCAATAAATATCAGGCAGATGCAACGGAAGAAGTTTGCCCTGCTGACATTCCTGACAGTGTGGCAAAGAGAATCCAAACTGCAACCGAACTTGCATTCAAGGCTTTAAAATTGGACGTATATTCCCGTGCCGATTTCATCTGGAATGACAAAGATGAAATTTACTGTCTGGAGATGAATACCCTTCCGGGTATGACTTCTGCCAGCTTACTTCCAAAAGAGGCAAGGGCAGTTGGTATCGAATACGCAGACCTCTGCGAACTCATTATCAAAAAATCACTAGAACGTTACAATTAATGGAGACTTTCTTATGAAACATATGTCTTTAAAAGAAATCGTCGCATCTTGCGGTGGTAAATATTTCGGAGACGAAACCAAACTTCCTATCGAGGTGACAGGCGTAGCCATCGACAGCAGAAAAATTGAAGAGGGATATTTGTTTATTCCGATAAAGGGCGCCCGCGTGGACGGACACGATTTTATTGAGCAGGTAGTGGAAAAAGGGGCTCTTTGTACTTTATCCGAAAAAGTACTTGAGAATGCCAATTACCCGTACATATTGGTGGAATCCTGCGAGACTGCGATGAAAGAAATCGCAAGACACTATCGCACTGCCCTTGGTATCAAGGTCGTGGGCATTACCGGAAGTGTAGGAAAAACAAGTACCAAAGAAATGATTGCCTCCGTGCTTTCTCAGAAATACAACGTACTGAAAACAGCAGGTAATTTTAACAATGAAATCGGGCTTCCGCTCACGATTTTTAATATTCGCGAAGAACATGAGGTTGCAGTCCTTGAAATGGGTATCAACCACTTTGGCGAAATGCATCGCCTGGCGAAGATGGCTCAACCGGATGTCTGTGTGATTACCAATATCGGACTCTGTCATTTGGAGAACTTGGGCGACCGCGACGGTATCCTGAAAGCAAAAACAGAAATGTTTGATGATATGCAGCCAAATGCCAAAATCATCTTAAATGGAGATGACGATAAACTGATTACGATAAAAGATGTGAAAGGACAAACCCCGAAATTTTTTGGATTGTCCACGAAGAATGATGCATTTGCCACAGATATCCACAGTATGTCATTAAAAGGTATCGCCTGTACACTCCACCTCGGAGATGATGAAATCAAAACGGTGATTCCGATTCCGGGTGAGCACATGGTATACAATGCCCTTGCGGGGGCTTTGGTAGGACGTGAATTTGGACTTACCGCAGAAGAAATCAAGGCAGGAATCGAGGCACTCACCCCGGTATCCGGACGTAACAATCTGATTTTAACAGATTCCCTGCTGATTATCGATGACTGTTACAACGCAAATCCTGTTTCTACGAAGGCCTCTTTGGATGTCCTTGCAAATGCAGACACGCGCAAGGTTGCGATTCTTGGAGATATGTTTGAATTAGGGGCAGATGAAAATGAACTTCACGCAGAGTGTGGTCGTCACGCAGCGGAAAAAGGAATTGACGCGTTGATTTGCATTGGTGAACTTTCAAAAAATACCGCTAATGCAGCTCAAAATACAGACACAAAAGTTTTCTATTTCCGGGAAAAGCAGGAATTTTTGCAAAATGCCGCCGACCTTTTAGAGAAAAATGATACCGTTTTAGTCAAAGCGTCTCACGGGATGAACTTCCCTGAGATTGTGGAATACTTAACAAAATTAGTGCTGTAAAAAAGTAAAGAGTTTCGCAAAAATTATTTTTGCGAAACTCCTTTTTTATTTCTCAGCTAATACCGCTTTCAAAAATTCCCATACCCTTGCAACAGAACTGATACTAATCTTTTCATCCGGTGTATGCACATCAAACATATCCGGTCCCATGGAGATACAGTCTAAGCCTTCAATCTTTGAAGACAAAATACCACATTCCAGACCTGCATGAACTACTTCCACCTTAGCGTCTGTACCATACTGCTCTTTATATACTTTCAAGCAAAGATCCCGAAGTTTTGATTCTCTGGCGTAAGTCCATCCCGGATACTGTCCGCGATAATATGCCGTTCCGCCAAGTACTTCTGTCAATTGTTTCACCTTTGCTCCAACATACATTTTCGCCGATTCCAGGGAACTTCGCACCGCGAAACTTAAGCTCATGTGATTCACATCAAGATGAATCACGCCAAAATTCAATGAAGTTTCTACTTGTCCCGGCAAATCCATACTCATAGTCTGTATACCGTTTGGCATGACATTCAATGCGGTAAGAACCTTCTCCTTGGATGCTTCTGTAAGCACTTCGCACTCTTTTGCTTCTTTTACATTGGATACAAATCTTGCTTTTGAATCGGAAATTCCATATTCAACAGCCATATATCCGTTAAACTCTTCCAAGGTTGCCTTGAGCGTATCCATATCTTCTGTCATAAGTTCTATCGTTATATTTTTCGGAATAACATTATCTTTCACACCGCCATTGATACTGACAATATCAAATGTCATCTTATCTTTCAGCAACATGAGGAATCTTCCCATTGTAGTAATCGCATTTGCACGACCTTTGTCAATCTCGATTCCGGAATGTCCGCCCAAGAAATCTTGCGTTGTAATTTCGCAAACGACTCCCGTCTTCACTTCTGTCTCCACAGGAATGTCACAGTCTACTCTCATACCGCCGGCACATCCTGCCGTGAAAATGCCCTCATCTTCCGAATCAATATTCAAAAGTCTTTTCGCCTTACAGCAAGACAAATCAATTACTGTTGCTCCTTCCAAACCGACTTCTTCACTGACTGTCAAAACAAGTTCCAAACGTGGATGCGGAATGTCTTTCGCATCTAAAAGTGCCAAGCCATATGCAACCGCAATCCCGTCGTCTCCGCCAAGAGTCGTTCCGTCTGCCGTCAGATAATCACCGTCAACCATCACCTTGATTGGTTCCTTCTCCATATCAATCGGACAGGATGGCACTTTATCGCCCACCATATCTAAATGACCCTGAATCATAATCGGTTCTGTTTCTTCATATCCCGCAGTTGCCTCTCCGATGATAATGACATTACCCCTATCATCCTGCTCATAATGTAAACCTCGCTCCTTTGCAAAATTCACACAATAGTCACTTAATTTCTGCTCATGATAAGAAACATGCGGAATATTGCAGATTTCCTCAAAAAAACCAAATACGGACTTTGGTTCTAAATGCTCTAAAACTTTCATATCAATCTCCTCTTTTACCTCGGTAAAAATTTTTAAAGAACAACAATTGGGAGTGTCTTATGACACCCCCTTATCATCGCTATTTCTTAATAAATACTGATTTCGGCTGCCCACAAAGCGGACACTTAAAATCATCCGGCAATTCTTCAAAAGGTGTTGTGCCCTCGTACACATACCCGCAAACTCCACAGGTCCATTTTGCACTATCTTCTTTTTCTTCAACATCATCCGGAAGATACGTAGGTGCATTTTTAGGGCTCTTGCCTTTTACGACCTTGTGATAATATGCATAGGTCATGGCATCTCCCGCTTTTAATACATCTGCATCAACCACTTCTCCCAAAAATACAGTATGTGTAGATGTCTCCATCTTATCAATTACTTTGCAGACAACATAGGCACATGCGTCTGCCACAATAGAAATTCCTTCTTTTTCTATTGCTTCCACACCCTCAAATTTGTTCACATCTTTTCCCGATTGGAATCCAAATGTCCCTATCAGCCCCGGGTCTGATGTTTCTGACAAAATGGAAACCGCGAACATTCCTGATTTTTGAATGCAGGAATTGGTATAATTGTCATGATTCATACTGACCGCAATGGTAGCCGGCGAAGATGTAATCTGCATGGCGCTGTTGGCAACACACCCCGTTGGTCTTTCTCCATCTAACGTAGAAACAATATAAACTCCATAAGATAAACTCCGAAAAGCATTTGTATTCATAAGATATCCTCCTGTCACTTTTTCTTTTACCCATTTTACCACGAATTGAAAAATATTAAAATAGTATTCTTTAAACTTAAAATAGTATATTGATTTCTTCTCAGGGCTTCATATAATATACTTACATTATTAATAGGAGGGTTTGAAATGTTTCAATTATTATTAGCAGTCATATACTTGTCATTTATCAGCCTCGGTCTGCCGGACTCTCTTTTGGGTGCTGCATGGCCGACGATGTACCGGGAATTTAATGTTCCCATTTCTTACGCCGGCATTATTTCCATGACAATTGCCGCAGGAACTATCTTTTCCAGTCTGCAGAGTGACCGCCTTACCAAGAAGTTCGGTCCCGGAAAAGTAACTGCATTTAGTGTATTAACTACTGCCATTGCCCTTTTTGGATTTTCTGTCAGCAGTTCTTTTTGGATGTTGTTTTTATGGGCGATTCCATATGGTCTCGGTGCCGGAAGTGTAGATGCGTCACTGAATAACTACGTCGCTCTTCATTATGAAAGCCGACACATGAGCTGGCTTCATTGCATGTGGGGTGTGGGCGCAAGCGCAGGACCATACATATTGAGTTTTGCCCTTATGAATGGCAAAGGTTGGAATATGGGATATCGCTATATAGGTATCATACAAATTGTGCTGACTGCAATTATTATGTTTAGTCTTCCTTTATGGAAGAACCATAGTTCAGAAACCGTTTCCGATTCTGACGGAAACCAAGTTTCCACCAAAGCACTTTCAATCAAAGAAATTCTCGCTCTTCCGGGCGCAAAATCGCTTACACTCATGTTCTTTTGTTATTGTGCCTTAGAACAGACTGCGGGACTTTGGGCAAGTAGTTATATGGTGTTAAAACACGGACTGGATACCGAAACCGCCGCCGGCTACGGAAGCCTCTTCTTCATAGGAATCACCATAGGCCGTGCAATCAGCGGATTTATTACCATGAAATTGAACGACAACCAGATGATTCGTTTGGGGCAATCCCTGATTTTGATAGGAATTATTTCAATCCTGCTTCCTTTTGGATATCAATCAGCAGTTATCGGATTTATTATTATCGGTCTCGGATGTGCGCCAATCTATCCTTGCATCATCCACTCGACACCTGCTAATTTCGGTGCCGACAAATCGCAGGCAATGATTGGAGTACAAATGGCAAGTGCATATCTGGGAACTCTGATGATGCCACCGATTTTTGGATTTATTGCAAACACCATTAGCGTTTCATTGCTTCCACTATTTTTATTATGCATCTTAATACTAATGTTTGCGATGCATGTGCGATTGCTGAAAATCGTAAAAGCTTAGACTTTATACATTTTTTATTTGCAATCATAGTCTTTCTGCTTTATTCTATAGTTAATAATTCTGGAAAACAAAGGAGCCAAAACCATGGCATTAATGGACGAATTCAAAGAGGAACGGGCAGCTATTAAAAATGCACCCCTTAAAACCAAAATATCATATGTATGGCGCTATTATAAATGGCATATTTTTATACCTTTGGTAATTATCATTTTCCTTTCCTGGTATATTGTTCATGTCATAACAGAGCCGGACATGATATTGAATGGGATTTTCCTTAATACGAGTAATTCGGAAGCGTCTGCTGTCTGTGAAGAACTGAGAGAAGATTTTTTTGAAGGTGAAAATATAAATACCAAAAAATATGATATTGCTTTTGATCCAAGCCTCACATATGTAGATGGCACTATTTCAGGAGCATCTAATTTCGAAACGACTCAGACGCTGACATCCTGGATAGCATCCGGCAAAACAGACTTCTTCATAAGTGATTGGAAAACCATGACAAATCTGGCATATAAATCGTATCTGATTGATTTAAGAGAAGTATTGAGTGAAGAAGAAATTGAAAAATACGAACCTTGTTTTCTCTACGTAGACAATGCCAAATGTCACAATATGTACCTAGATCCAAGCACAGCACTGGATTGTAGCAAACCGGAAGAGATGGAAGAGCCTGTTCCGGTAATGATTGATGTAAGCGGTTACAAAGGACTATCTAAAATCTACGCCAAGGAACAACCTTTTGCGCTGGGAATCGCACTAAAGTCTTCTCACGTAGATAATGTTCTCAAACTTCTGAAATATCTCGAATAATCATTATAATAAACAAGTGCCTGCGCTTTTCGGCGCAGGCACTTACTTTTATTGATTATCATTTTTCCCCTTGTCTTTAAGTTTTTCCAAGTTGCTAAAGAATAATGAAAATACAATTCCCACAACAAACAATATCAGGCAGATTGCCGTTTCTCTATTACGTCCAAATACAAATGATACTGTATTTTCCGGTTTTAAAATGGTCGGAATAATCGATAAGAACAAACCGAAAATCACCGAAAAGGTCATTGTATAACATCTCGCAATCAATTGGTTGATAATGATTGATACAAGCACTACGCCCATGCCCAGTCCGATAATGACAGGAAGTAACACTGTAAAATCCCATACTTCCAAGGATGTAATACTTACCCATATCTGATACAAACCAAGTCCATTCAAAATCGTCGCACTATCCACACCAGGGACAATGTAAGATGCTGCTACCGAAAGTCCCAGCACAACCGATTGAAGGATATTTGGCGGGAATTTCACAGGTGCAAATAAATCACCGCTAAAATAAAATAATGCGATACCAACGGCAGCGGCGATTCCCATTACTGCATAATATTTTTTATGGAATCCTTCTTTTCTCACCTCTTTGTACAACAACGGAATCGTTCCTAAGATTAATCCTAAGAAAGCAAAGCGGGTATACATTTCATAATTCTTCAACAGAAAACCAATCAACCTGCTAAATAATACCACACCAATTCCCATGCCAAGAGCCAGCGGAATGAAAAACTTCAATTGTTCTACAAAATCTCTCCATGCGTCCTTTCTTGTGAATTTCTCTCTTCTATAGATACCGATAATAGCCAGCACATCTCTAAACACTGCACTGATACTTGAAACCGTTTTCTGATACAAACCAAATATCACCAGCAAGACACTGCCGCTGAGTCCCGGTGCAATACCGCCCAAACCTATCGCAATTCCCTTAAAAAAATTTGACATATCAATTCCTCCCTGTTTCAAATCTGAAATCTGCATCATTTTACCATAGATATGATTTTTTGTCCAGAAATACATCAAAAAGGTGTACATTTAAAATATACGGTAGTATAATTTATGTGTTTGCGGGCTATTATAGAGAAAAGCCATTTTCAAGGAGGTTTAGAAATGGATAAGATAACCGTTATAATACCATGTTTTAATGAACAGGAAGCATTGCCTGTATATTACAGGGAAATGCAAAATATTATGGCTCAAATGTCTAACGTAACATTTGAACTTTTGTTTGTAGACGATGGGTCTTCAGACAGCACACTTACAATTTTAAAAGATCTACATAAAAAAGACAATCGTTGTCAGTATTTATCATTTTCGAGAAACTTCGGAAAAGAAGCCGCCATTTACGCAGGGCTGAAAAATGCAACCGGTGATTATATGGCGATTATGGATGTTGATTTACAGGATCCGCCGAGATTTCTGCCGGAAATGTACCGCATTTTGACAGAAGAAGAATACGACAGCGTAGCTACAAAACGTTCTACAAGAACAGGAGAACCTAAGATTCGTTCTTTTCTCTCAAAGTGTTTTTACAAATTTGTAAACAAGATTTCAAAAACCGAAATTGTAGACGGTGCACGTGATTATCGTTTTATGAAGAGAAAAATGGTAAATGCTATTTTACAAATGAGCGAATATAATCGCTTTTCCAAAGGTATATTTGAATGGGTGGGATTCCGCACAAAGTGGATTGCGTTTGAAAATGTAGAACGTTCTGCCGGTGAAACAAAGTGGTCCGTACGCAAATTGTTTGCTTA
This sequence comes from uncultured Faecalimonas sp., assembly GCA_964604665.1. GTDB lineage: Bacteria > Bacillota > Clostridia > Lachnospirales > Lachnospiraceae > Faecalimonas. The sequence continues at coordinate 50,752 of CAZRZV010000002.1, forward strand.
TTCTTTGGAAGCAATTACCGGATTTTCCGTGGCGCCCCTTGCTTTGGCATCTGTTATCGGCATATTATTCTGCATTATTTCTTTTCTGATGATTGCCGTAATTATTGTGAAAACATTGATTTGGGGTGACCCGGTAGGAGGCTGGCCTTCGCTTGCCTGTATTATTTTCGGTGTAAGTGGTATACAACTTTTCTGCACCGGAATTGTCGGACAATACTTATCGAAAACTTACCTCGAAACAAAACACCGTCCTATTTTCATTTTGCAGGATTCCAGCATGGAGGTAGTTGATGAAAAGAATGACACCAAATAGTAACAAATGGAAAAATTTTTATCCATACTTGATTTTGAGCTTACTGACACTGTTTTTCTGTTGGCTGCTCTGCCTTCAATATGGTATTTTCGGTTCTAAAATAGACTGGATTAATCAGCACAGTGTTCTTCCCGACTATTTCCGCCGACATTTTTATGAGACAGGTAAATTGTTTCCTGAATTTGCGGCTAACATAGGCGGCGGACAGAACATTTATAATTTTTCATACTACGGATTATACAGTCCGATATTATTAATATCTTACCTGTTTCCGTTTGTGCCGATGAGTTACTATATGATGTTTGCAGGCATTGCAACCTGTCTTGCCGGCGTACTGCTACTATATCACTGGTTGCGCACAAGAAATATTTCCAAAATAATCTGCTTTGGCAGTGCACTCATATATCTGTTGGCAGGGCCTTTGATTTTTCATTCCTATGACCAGATTATGTTTGTGAACTATCTTCCGTTTTTGTGCATGGGCCTCATTGGTATGGACAGACACTTTGAAAAGAAAAAATCAGGCTTACTGATGCTCAGTGTATGCCTGATGGTACTTACCAGTTTCTATTTCAGTGTTTGCGGTTTGATTGTCCTCGGACTATATGGACTGTTTCACTGTATGCAGGGTGTAGATAATAAATCCATTACATCTTTCGGAGAATTTTGTAAAAGGCTTTTTGCATTTATTTTTCCTATGTTTGTGGGCGTTTTGATGAGCGGTATTTTGCTCATTCCTACTGCAATGGCACTTTTGGGAAGAGGCGGTTCCAGAGAATCCGTTGCATTTTTATCGCTGTTCAAACCGAATTTTTCATATATGCAGATTACATATTCTGCATACGGAATTGGTCTGTCTGCCCTTGCCGTGGTAGTACTGATAGCGGGACTGTTTTCAAAAAAATGGAGTGTACGGATTCTTCATCTCGGAACGCTTCTGGTATTAACGATTCCGATTTTTTCTTATTTGCTGAATGGTGGTCTGTACATACGCGACAAGGTAATGATTCCTTTTCTTCCGCTGTTTTGTTTTATGATAGCATCCTATCTGCAATACTTAAAAGAAAAAAGCGAGCCGTCTAAAATAGATATCCTGCCATATTTATGTGCATTGATATTACTTATTATTAATGTGCGAACCATAAAATTGCACTATTGGATATTACTTTTATTAGACTTGACATTTATGTTCGGAGCGTATTGCTTCTATTGTCGGAAAAAGAAAACCATCCAATTTCTTGCTCTTTCGGTCACATTTCTTCTGATATTTGAGGTTGCCGTCCATAAAGACGAGATGAAAATGTTGGATTATGAGTCTTTTGCAGCATATACCAACAGTGAACTGGAATCAATCATCAGGAAAACCGCACGAGAAGAAACCGGTTTCTACCGATTTGAACAATATGGAGATGATTCGGCAAATGCGGCAAATTTAAACCGTATTTGGGACATGAATCAATATAGTTCTTCGTTCTATTCTTCTACCTATAATAAAGACTACATGGCATTCAGACGAGATGTATTTCACCTTGACCAGCCATTTCGCAATTACTTAATGCAGGCAGAAGCATTGAACCCTGTATTCCAAAAATTAATGGGCGTAAAATATGTTGCATCGGCAATCGATGTGAGTGGATATTCGGTATCTGACAAGTCCGATACCGCTTCTGTATGGAAGCGCGAGGGCACTGCGCCGATTATTTACGGCACAAATACTACCATCAGTCAAAAGTCATACGAAGAGTTGGAATTTCCGCTTTCACAATTGGCATTTGCAGATTATGCTGTGATAGATACCGATGAAACTTCCGATATCTCAGTTCTCTATCAGGAAAATGTAAGAGCCGCAGAGTTTGAAATACCGACCAAATATCATAGTCAAAAAGACAAGAGCATATATGTACCTGTACATCCGCAGGAAGGAGAAAACCTGCTCTTTATCAAGTTTGATGTGGCAAATAAAACTTCCGACGATATCTTGATTCGAATTGGAAAAATGAGAAATAAGCTCTCTTCTGCCGGCCATATTTATTACAATGAAAATGAAAATTTTGTATTTGTTCTAAACTTGGATACGAATCAGACGGAACTGCCGGTTGAACTTAGTGCAGGCGACTACGAATTATCTAATGTGGAATGCTACTACGTGAAATGTGATTTGTCAGACACCGGTTTGTACGAATCAACCTTCCATTTAGACAAGAAAAAAAGCAAAGACAATTTGTTTTCCGGCAGCATCAACCAAAAATCAGCAGGTTGGCTGATTACGTCCATTCCTTATGATGAAAATTTTGAAATTCTCATCGATGGCAAGGAAGTGAACTGCGAAAAAGTAAACACTGCTTTCCTCGGTTGTAAAATCTCAGAGGGAGAACATCAGGTAGACATTCTCTACCATGCCCCGGGAGTGACCTCAGGCAAGATTGTATCTCTGACAGGTATCGGAACATTTGCACTCATAACTGCAATGCCATATATCAAAAAGAAAAAAGACGAACTTTAAAATCAAAAAGGCCACCCGCAGGTGGTCTTTTTATCATCCTATCATCTTTTCAGATAAGGCTCGAAGTTTTTGACATTCTGTTTCAATATCTTTTGCGGCGAAAATCGCGCTCACCAAAGCCACACCATCTACTCCGCTGTCAGACAGTTGCATGATATTTTCTTTGTTGATTCCCCCGATTGCCACCACCGGGATATCCACGGCATGACAAATATCATGAAGCGTTTCCCACGGAAGTACGTCTGCATCTAACTTTGTAGAGGTAGAAAACATTGCTCCCACCCCAAGACAATCCGCGCCGTTTTCCTGCGCTTGAAGTGCCTCTTCTACAGAGTGTACGGAAACACCTATCATCATGTGTTCACCCACAAGATTTCTCACATCTTTCGCCTTCATGTCTTCTTGTCCCACATGAATTCCGTCAGCGCCACATTTGATAGCGATATCCACGTTGTCATTAATAAAAAACGGGACCTTATACTTCCTGCAAAGTTTTGAAATATGGATTGCCTCTTCCAAAAAATCCTCATATGAAAGTTCCTTTTCACGAAGCTGTACGCAGGTAACACCGCCTTTCAGCGCCTCTTCCACCTGCTGATAGAGACTCTTCTCTCCCGTCCAAGCCCGGTCGGTAACTGCATATAAAAGCATTGTTTTTTTATCGCACTTCATAATTTGCACCTGCTTCCAATTGTTCTGCCGTGAGATTATAAATGGCATCAATAATATAATTACGATAAGAGGAATTTCCATCCAACTCAGTCAATCTGTTATGCGCAATCTCCCCTGCAAATCCCATGGCGCAGACTGCTGCCGCTGTCGCTTCCAGCACTGCATCCTGATTCGCAGTAATATAAGCTGCTATCAACGCTGAAAGTTGACATCCTGTTCCTGTGATGGCAGACATCATTGGATGTCCGTTTCTGATACAATACGCTTTCTTATCATCACAGACAATATCAATTGCCCCGGTAATTGCTATGACAGCCCCTGTCTTTTTCGCAAATTCTTTTGCAAATGCCACTGCCTCATCTAAATTTTCTTCTGTCACCTTATCCAGAATATTGGCGTCCACCCCTTGAGTCGCAGTAGCATTTCCCGCCAACGTTTTAATTTCCGATATATTTCCACGAATGACGGTAAATTTCACCTCCTGCATGAGTTTCTTTGCAGTTTCTGTACGCAGACTCGAAGCCCCGGCGCCTACCGGGTCAAGTACAACCGGATGTCCAAGTTCATTTGCCTTTTTTCCTGCAAGAAACATGGATTCAATCGTTCTGCTGTTCAATGTACCGATATTGATATTTAGTCCCCCACAAATACTCGTGATTTCTTCCACCTCATTTTTGTCATCCGCCATAATCGGTGATGCCCCGCATGCAAGAACCATGTTGGCACAATCATTGACTGTCACATAATTTGTGATGTTGTGAATCAGAGGCACCTTTTCTTTTACGTTTGTTAAATAGTGTTTCATCTTCATATTCCTTCTTTCTTTTGATTGCCGGATACGTCTCAGAGCCCGTTTTATTTCATAGGAATGGAACCCACTGTGAAATAAACAAGGAGTTATCCAGATGGATAACTCCCGTAAAAAATCTGTCACTCATGACTTCCTACGTCGGCATTACCCGCATCAGGTTAAGGGTCGAAGTCCGATAACTTCCTCTCAGCCGACTCAATTGTCAGCTCCCCTGTATTTCTTCAATAACAGTATAGACTTATTTTTATAAAAGCGCAATAGCTATTGTTCATTTTCCAACGGCACAAGGTACTGTCTTCTGCGATTTTCCTGCTCCGCCAGATAGGAACGCTCTCCCGAGTTATGCAATTCCTGCAAATATGCATGATGATTTTTCATAATCTCTTCATTATTTTTTCCGAGCATCAACATGGCTATGCTTGAACACTGATCAGCAGTACGCTCAAAATAGGTAAGCATATCCATAAAATGCAATCCTGCCTGTATAGAGCAAATATTCTTACACAACCGGTCTGTATGACGATTCTTTAACAGAAGTACCATATCGTCAATTACCTCTTCCAATGGCTCGATACGACGTGCTATATATTCGTTATCCTCTTCCAACATTTCCACAGTCAAACGCAAAATTTCCTGGACTGCATCTGAGATAATCGCAAGTTCCCGTTTCGCTTCTTCTGAGAATTTAAGTTCTTCTCTATGAAACTCTTCTGCTATCTCATCGTAATTCGTCGCATAATCACCGATACGCTCAATATCACGAATACATTGCATCAGCATGTTCAGTTGATACTTATCCGTTTCTGTTTCAATACGGCTTGACAACTCAATCAAATAGTTGTCCACACTGTCCGTAAAACAGTCTAACTTGTTTTCTTCTGAGGAAATTTTCTCTGACTTTTTGCTATTATATTTATCAAATTGTTCAAGGCTGCGAGCCAAATTATCTTTTGCAATATTTGCCATGGAAACAACAAATTTTGCAGCCTCAGTCAACGCAAGTTTCGGTGCAATCATAAGTTTAGAATCCAAAGCAGCCAATTCCGGATATGGCATATCGTCTGTCTCTTTGTCCTTTACAATCAGACAAGCCAACTTTACAAGCAAACCTGTAAATGGCAATAATACAATTGCCGTGATTAAATTGAACAGCGTTTGGAAGTCCGCAATCGCTCCACTGTTCACCGTGCTGTCCCAGAGGTTTGCAAATCCTCCCATACTCTTTATGAACGTCATGGCAACCATAAATAATATGGTTCCGATAGAGTTAAAAATGATATGGACTGCGCCGGTACGTTTCGCATCCTTGGTCGTTCCAATCGAGCATACCATGGCTGTCGTCACACAAGTACCGAGATTAATACCCATAATAATCGGATAAATGGTACTGAAGGTCATGACGCCTGTTGCAGATAAGGCTTGCAAAATACCTACCATAGCGGATGAACTCTGAACAATTACCGTCAACGCCAAACCTACCAAAATTGCTAAAAGCGGCTTATCAGCAAAGCCTGACAACAACTTTTTAAACATGTCGGAATCTGAAAGTGGCTTTACGGCTTCTGTCATCAATAGCAAGCCTTCAAACAAAATACCAAAACCAAGTGCAATCATACCTACGTTCTTGCTTGCCTGCTTTTTGATAAACATAATCAGGATGATACCTATGATTAAGCTAATCGGTGCCAAAATTTCCGGTTTAAAGAAATTCAAAACAGACGTGCCGGAAGACTCAATATCCATTAAACGAATCAACTGCGCAGTGACAGTCGTTCCAATGTTCGCACCTAATACGATACTGACTGCCTGTCTCAAATTCAAAATCCCCGCACCTATCAAGCCGACAGTCAACACAATCGTCGCCGTCGAACTCTGAATCACTGCTGTTACAAGTGTACCTGTAAGAACACCTAACAAAGCATTCTGTGTCAGCTTTCCAAGCACATTTTTTAATGCGGAACCGGAACCCTGCTTTAATCCGTCCCCCATAATCTCCATTCCATATAGGAACATCGCCAATCCTCCTAAGAGTTTAATGGCTGTTAAAACTGCTTCCATAAGATTATCCTCCTGTTGCATATGATTGGAATATGCTTTCCTTTTCTATGAATTTCCAGCACTATTATGGTAAACGAATCTTGGAATTTTATCAAGTATTTATTGTAGAAGATTTGTGCGCTATTTTGAGATAGGCCAGTGAACTGGGCAATGCATTCGCCACGGCGTCATTTTCTATATGCAAGATTTTCTCCATTTCAGCTCCCAAAATTTTGCAGTTTTGGGAGCTGAATGAACAATTAATTTCATATATAGAAAATTTTTACCTCAAAAATCCTCAAAAGCCCTCAAAAACATGAAAAAAGGGCAAATCTTAGGAGTTGAAACTGCAATTTTTTCGCATATAGAAAATGCCTGTACTAAAATCTCCGGTTTCATAAAATCCTTAAATAAATGTCCTCGCTAAAACCTCTTTTCGCATTAAGTTAAACCACCCCAGTGCTAGTAGCACCGGGGCCGTTCTATTTTCAAAGCAAATTAAAGTTTTTCAAATACCAATGTTGCCTGGGTGTTAATTACATCTTCCAACTCTTTCAAATTCTTGGAAGCCGTTCCCATCAATTTCTCCTTTAGGGTTACTTGTAAAACTACGTATTGTGGCATGATACCCCTCCTTACATATTTTAATCAGTGATACTCCCTATTTCTTTGCGCGATGCTTTATTACAAGACCACGTATTACCAGCATGGCAATACCCAGTACAAAAAGAATCAAACTAATCCAAACATTGACAGCCATAAAATTACCGAACAGCATACCCATAAATGAATCCGCACAAATAATTTTCCAAAGAGGGGTAAGCCACGCTGCTAACATAGCACCCAATCCTGTAACACCGCCTAAAATAACAAATTCAATTCCAACAGCACAAACGGCCTGCGAAATACTGTTTTTCATCATCAAAAAGATAATAAGCACACTCAATATGATGAAAGCAGCCATCGTTACATAGGAAAAACCGATGCTTGATATGTAATACAATGCCGGAACTCTGTCTTTTAGCATTGTTGTGTCGATAATAACCAATTCATCTCTACTGAAAATCCAATCGGCAATTTCCCTTAATTCGGAATTCGTCAATGAAACCTCGAACTCATCTTCCATGACGCTTGAATTCTCTTTGAGAAGACTTACCAACTCGCGCTTGGTGATTGTTAATTCCGCATCATCTTCAAAAAAGTCCTCGCTGAAATCCGAAACCTTATCTGCCATAAATTCCTTCACGGTAGATTTGTTTATAAAATCATTGAATTGACGATCCGTCATCTCAATACCGTATTTCCTATCCATATAACTATAGAAACGTTGCA
>CAZRZV010000003.1:0-57483 GCA_964604665.1 uncultured Faecalimonas sp.
ATCACCCCTACTAGAGCGGATTGTAGGTACAGGGCACCGCTAACGCCCCGGCTGCACGGTTTCTTATTATACTATCACTTTCCCGAAAATGTCAATGCCTCTTCCTACTTTTTCTCACGCAGTTCTTTAAAAAACTGTTTCATCATCATACTGCATTCTTCACCAAGCACACCGATTTCCAATTCCACCTGATGATTAAACTCTTCCATTTGCAGCAAGTTCAAAATGGAGCCCGCACAACCTGCCTTTGGATTCATACAGCCAATCACCACTTTTTTCATGCGTGACTGTACAATCGCCCCCGAACACATCTGACATGGTTCCAGTGTAACATACATGGTGCAATCTTCCAATCGCCAATCATCCATCTTCCTGCTTGCCCTTTTAATCGCCATCATTTCCGCGTGGGCAATGGTATTCTTATCAATCGTACGGCGGTTATAGCCGCGCCCGATAATTTTATCCTGATATACAATCACACATCCAATCGGCACTTCGCCAAGCGCATATGCTTTTTTTGCCTGTTTGATTGCTTGTTTCATATATTTTTCATCTTGCGTTAACATCTGATTACCTTTCTATCTGCCTGCACCAATAACCAAAATCCTCGTATGTATTTTGTTCCTCTTCCGACAGATTCAAATCCAAATCCGTAGGCCTGATAAATTCCGGAAAGCCAAATGCATTCGCCGCCACCTTTTCTTTTTCATGGTAAATCCCCGGAACTCCAATCCATATTTTATCATCTTCTTCCATGTACATCAAGTAATGATAATTGTAAAAACCATGCAGTAAAAAGCTATTGTTTGCAAGACGCCATTCTCTCCTCGGAAGTCTCGATAAATCCTGCCTTTGGATTTTCTCACACTTGCGGGTAATCGGCGGCGTATATTCAGTTATCTCCTCTTCCTCGTTTTCTACGGGGAAATCTTGTGGAGGCGTTTCTACATCAGGGTGTTCCTCACAAGGTGGTTCATCAGGCTTTGAAATCGGCATATCTTCCTCGCAATTTTCCCAAGCAGCAATATATTTACTCCCGTCTTCCCTCTGAAATAAAATTCCCTTAATCTCATCAAGCTGTTTCGCAAAAATATGTATCTCACTCTTGTCCATCTTATTTTCCACTTTCATAAAGCCCAGATTGCGTACTCTTTCCCCGTCTTCATACTCGTATAAATATTGAATAAATTGTTCCATAATCCACCATCCTTCTTCATAGCCTTGTCTCTACACACCAATGTATTCTTACATTCCACAAAAAAGAACTGTTTCAGGCTCGCCATTTATAAAAAAGGCATTAGCGATATCGAAATCACTAATGCCCTGTTTTTACTAATCTGCAAACATCAAAGTTGACAAATATCTGTCCCCCGTATCTGGAAGTAATGCTACTATATTTTTACCTTCATTCTCAGGTCTTTTTGCCAGTTCGATTGCCGCCCATACTGCGGCTCCTGAGGAAATCCCTACGAGGACGCCTTCCGTTTTTCCCATCATTTTCCCGGTTGCAAATGCATCTTCATCCGTTACCCTGATGACTTCATCATAGACTTCCGTATCCAAAACTTCCGGCACAAATCCTGCACCAATTCCCTGAATCTGATGAGGTCCCGGTTTACCGCCTGAAAGCACAGGCGAAGAAGCAGGTTCTACCGCAACAACCTCAATAGAAGCATTCTTTGATTTTAAATACTGACCGATTCCCGTAATCGTTCCGCCTGTTCCTACCGCTGCCACAAAAATATCCACATTTCCATCCGTGTCCCGATATATCTCCGGTCCCGTTGTTTCTATATGCGCTTTTGGATTTGCAGGATTCACAAATTGTCCCGGGATGAAACTGTCCGGCGTGACTGCCGCAAGTTCATCCGCTTTTTCGATTGCCCCTGCCATACCTTTTGTCCCATCGGTCAACACCAGTTCTGCACCATAAGCTTTCATCAGCTGTCTGCGCTCCATAGACATTGTCTCCGGCATTACAATTACAATCTTATACCCTCTTGCGACTGCAACTGCTGCAAGACCAATACCTGTATTTCCCGAAGTCGGTTCGATAATCACAGAGCCCGGTTTTAATTTCCCCGTTTTCTCCGCATCATCAATCATTTTTTTCGCCACACGGTCTTTTACCGACCCTGCCGGATTTAAATACTCCAACTTTGCAAGGATTTTTGCATTCAAACCCAGTTTTTTCTCAATATGCGTCAGCTCCATAAGCGGAGTATTTCCTATTAATTGATCCACTGATGTATAAATTTCAGACATCCAAATCCCTTCTTTCCCTCATCTCACATCTTCTCATATTATATTATGGCTAATCTAAATAAATTGGTGGTTGGTAATCTTTTCCAAGCAATACTTTTTTGCGTTCCTGATATCCCAAGAATGCCCATTCTGTCATGTCCGTCCATTTATGCTGTTCCTGATCATATACCTGAACATAACCGATTCTCTTAGGATGCATACGCACACTGTTTGTTTTATACTCTTTTCCCGTATATGGATTGATTTCGCCAACCCCCAAAGCTCCCTCTCCCTGTTTTACAGGTTTTTCAACAATCTTCTCTTCCTTATTATTTCCTTTGTTTTCCGATTTTTTGAAATATCCTCTGATACCCTTCTTTAGTAACTTGCGTTCCTCAGAATCCTCTTTTGTATCCGGTGATTCCTGTACCGCAGGCACTTCTTCTACAGCAGTCTCCGCAACCGCTTCTTCGACTTCTTCCGGTATATCAACCAATTCTCCGACTGTAATATCTCTTGCAGATGAATCCTCTGCCTCTGTTTCCGCCGGAAGTTCTTCTGCTTCCATGATACTCAGTTCAAACTTGCACCCCAAAATTTCCGCAATCAGACGCATATCCTGCTCTTGGAAATTATCTCTTCCCAAACGCTGAGTCATATTCTGTCTGGACATCGGCTTCCCTGTATACGCTTCCACAAGTTCTGCCAATTGCTTAATCGTCATCCCCTTACGGCTTAGAATGATTTTTACCTGTTCTCCAAATGTTAAATTTACCACCACGTTCCCTCCTTGCCTTTAATAATAAGTTTCCAAGTATTCCTCCAATGTAACTCCAAGTTCCATAATCTTTGTGGCATCTTCTACTCCCACATAGCGATAATGCCATGGTTCATAAACAATCCCTGTAATTTCCGTCTTTTCTGGTGGATATCGTAAAATAAATCCATACTTATAGCAGTTTTCCTTCAGCCACTTCGCTTCTTTTGTCGTTTCCTGTCCCTTATCCAATTCTGAATACTGATTTGAAATCAAATCCAACGCCAAACCAAGTGCATGTTCGCTGGTTCCCGGCTCTGCCACACTCAATCTGTTGTTATCAAATGCTTCCCAATAACTCATTCCCTGCTTTAATCTTTCTTCCAGTGATTCGTTAAAGACCTTTTCCTGTCTCTCCACGGAACGGTATGCGGAACACATCACAATATGTAAGCCCTCTGCTTTTGCATCATTCAACATCTTATTTGTCGCATCGGCTATCCGGGAATCCACACTATAATCTTTTTTGATTTCAGTAAGCTTCGGCACATAACCCTTCTCCATCGGATGTTTGCTGTTCACCAATACCAAATACCATGGAATTTCTTTTTTGCTGTCATCCTCGCCATTCTTTTGAAGCTTGTCCAATTTCGCCTGAAGCGCGCTGACTTGATTCTCCAACTTATCGGTAGCCTGTTCAAGACTCGCCTTTGTTTTTTTCGCTTCTACCAGCTTACCGATTTCGGAACCTATAAAAGACCCAACAAGCAAAGCTGCTAAACAAAATACAAGCAACTTTTTTGTTTCTCTTTTCATTCTTTTTATTTTCCAGCAAATATATTTCCACAATTGTCCCATAAATTTTTTAAATCTCATATTTATCTCCCTCGCATAACAATATACTACCACATGTTATTATTTCTTTTCCATAGAAATTTAAAAATTTTTCAGGAAGTTTAAAAAATAGAGTGAATTTTGCAATTCACCCTACAGTTTTAACAACTTTCCTCTCAATTTACCCCATATACTACTTTGGAAATATAAATAAGCTTTGTCATATACCCACAACACAACCTGCCCTACCAAAAATGCAATCAGGATTTCGATACCCTCAATTTTTTGCACAAAAAGCATCTCCCTGAAAAATAAGAGCGCCGGTATATAGACGATATTAAAAATGATATATTTACCTGTCCACAATAACAGATTTCTATGCTGCAAATTTCTTTGGTCTGCAATCTTTCTCCACAGCCATTCGCTTAACAGAAGATAAAGCGACATTGCCGCGTACGTAATACAATAAAACTTCTGTGGAGTCACTATTAAGTTTACTGCGGTGCTTGCAACACAAAAAGCAAAACCAAACCGCAATCCCCACTCACGAATCGTAATGCCCACACAAAACGAAGCCACACCAATGAAAAACAAGCTGCTGGTTTCCACCACTGTGCTCAGCACTAACAAGACTGCCGAAAATGCTGCAAGTAATCCTGCTATCGCAATCCTCTTTGCATTTACATGCATGAGCACAAGTCACCTCCCATACACTCGCACATGGTGTCCATACACCAAAGGTCACAGCATAAGTTCCCGCTTCCGTAAGATGGGCGTCCGTAACCATACCCTGCATTTTGATAACGCTGACCTCTGAACTGCAATTGATTCCAATAGTTTGCATACTCCGGATTATTCGGCTCCATCTCCGCGGCCTTTTTTGCATGATCCATTGCCACTAAATTGTTTCCGATACCTAAATTAGCCACGGAACTATAGTAGTACCACATCGCATTTCGATTCGGAATTCCTTCCAAAACATTCAATGCCTCGCGAAACCTCTGACTATTAATATAATTTCTGACAGCCTGTAGTTCCACCGTTTCCTGCTCACTGCCACCGTAACTCGTACTCGCAGCGCCGCTTTCACGCTGTTTCATAATCTGTTCATAGGCTTCCTGTACTTCTTTAAACTTCTCTTCCGCTAAATCGGATAAGGGATTGTCCACATAAGAATCCGGATGGTATTTCTTACTCAATTCCCGATACGCCTTTTTTATTTCGTCATTACTTGCATTAGGAGATATTCCCAATACCTCATAAGGATTTGTCACCATTGCTCTTTTCCTCTTCTTTATTCTTTTCCAATAACTTTTTATGAAATTTTGTCCACACACCCGCGTACAAAATGTTTCTCAGGATTTCAGCATCTTCGATACAAGGAAGCATTTCAAAACGACTCGTACATTCTGCAAGCACACAATTCAGCATTTCTGAACATATATCGTCAAAAGTTTCTTCCTCTCGGATTGATTTCAATGCATTATAATTATGCTCTTTGATATCCTTGTCCACATCATCATAAGCATCCATGATATAAATGTATTTTCCCAGATAAAATCCCATCTCGCGAAGCGTCTTCTCCCACACATCTTTCTTGTATACGAAAAGTTCACTCATAAGTTTCCCGAAACATCCGGCTGCGATATCTATATTTTCCTCATTCCGTGCCTCACACTCTGACAAAAGTTTCATACATTTTGCGATAATATGGCATTTTTGAGGATATTTCTGCTTTAGTTCCAAATATGTTTTTCGCAGCATACGCAGACCAACCAGACTCTTCTTACTCTTTTCATCTTTCCAATCGTCTATCAGCTTGTGATAGGTGAGTACAATATTCATATCTGCCGCATACTCAGTAATCTCGTTATATATCATTTTCTGCTTTTTTGCAGGATGTACCACACATCTTCTTTCTTCCGTCACAACGTCATTTTCATAGAGCGATGTAAGCAGAATCACCAAAAATGTCATATCGTATGTGAGAGTTATCTGCCCCAAAAAGCCATATTTGTCTCGAAGGACCTTACAAAGTCCGCAATAATATGCCTTGTACTTCTGAAATTCCCGTATCTTCAGTTCCGGTTTGTGCGCCACAACATAGCCAAACATATTTTGCTCCCTTTCATCAGACTGCAATCAGTATAACATAATACTTGTGTCCTTTGTATGATTTTTGAATTTTTAATAAAACCTTTAGATTTGTTTCAATAAGGAAGTTCCAATGCAGTTCGGGGGCATTTCCAGTCCAAAATTCTCTGCAATCGTTGCTCCGATGACCGCAAAGGTATTCTGCTCTGCCAAAAAACCGCCTTTCGCCATACTCGGAGACCATGCAATAAACGGAACTTTCTCCCTCGTATGGTCAGTCCCTCTATAAGTGGGGTCATTGCCATGGTCTGCCGTTAAAATTACTAAATCATCCTCTTTTAATATAGGAAGAAGTGCTCCCAATTTTTCATCAAACAGTTCAATCTCTCTCGCATAACCCTCCACATTTCGTCTGTGACCCCAAAGTGCATCAAAATCCACCAAATTAGTAAAACACAATCCTTGGAAATCACCCTCTGCAATCTCAATCGTCTGTTCCATGCCATGCACGGAAGATTTCGATTTGTTAGAAACCGTCAAGCCTTCCCCGTCAAAAATATCATATATCTTGCCAACAGAAATCACATCATAACCATTTTCTTTCAAAACATTCAATACCGTTTTTTCGCTTGGTTTCAGAGCATAATCGTGACGGTTCGCGGTTCTTTTAAATTCACCTTTTTTCTGACCTACATATGGCCTTGCAATGACTCTTCCCACACGCCATTCATCCCTCATGGTGAGTTTTCTGGCAATTTCACAATATCGATACAATGTTTCCAATCCCATCGTCTCTTCGTTGCCACATATCTGAAGTACGGAATCTGCTGATGTATATACAATCAAATGTCCTTCTTTGATTTCTTCCTCTGCCAGTTCCTCCAAAATTTCTGTTCCGCTGGCGCTCTTATTCCCAATGACTTTGCGTCCCGTTCTTTTCTCTAACTCTTTTATCAATTCCTGCGGAAATCCATTTTCCGAAAATGTCTGAAACGGTTTCGTCGTATGAATCCCCATCATTTCCCAGTGTCCTGTCATGGTATCTTTACCGACACTCATCTCATTTAGTTTCGCATATTTTCCAATAGGATTTTCTACCGGCGCGACATTTTGCAAATTACATAAATTCGCAAGACCCAGTTTTTGCAGGTTTGGTATATGAAAATTTTTTGTACGTTCTGCAATATGTCCCAATGTGTTGACACCTGTATCTCCGTACTTTTCCGAATCTTTCATTTCCCCGATTCCCAAGGAATCCAAAACAATTACAAAAATTCTCTGATATTGATTCATAGTGTGGACGCTCCCGTCTGTCAATTACTGTTATTGTTATATTATACCATAGGATATCGTGATTTACTTCAACAAAGTAATTTTTCTCAAAAAAGTGCTTGCAATTCCTTGTGAACCATTATATAATAACACTTGCGTTACGAAATAGCGTATGCGCGATTAGCTCAGTTGGTAGAGCACCTGACTCTTAATCAGGGTGTCCAGGGTTCGAACCCCTGATCGCGCATTCAAGCGTTGAGACTTCGGTTTCAGCGCTTTTATTTTTTTCATTCGAAGTCATTGCAGCACAAAAACGAGGGACATCCCACAGGATGTCCCCATTTCTATTTCTTTATAATTGTTTCTAATATGCTGTCTATTCTCTCATACACTACCTGTTCGCCAAGCAGTCCTGCCATCCTTCCGACCTCTTGTCCTTCCGAAAAAAAGATAAAAGTCGGCACCAATTCTGCATGATAATGTTCCATCTGCTCCGGCTCTTTCTCGACATCTATACGAAACACCTTCAGATTCTGCTCGTAGTGTATTTCCAATTCATCTACAATCGGCATCATCATATTACATTTTGGACACCAATGTGCGAATAGCACAACCATTTCTACTTTCATACAGCACCTCCTCATCGCACTATGTACGTTAAGGTCTGCATTTTCGATTCAATATACGATGCACCTCCCGAAATGAATTCTGCAAACAATGAATCCCCGGCCGGCACCGCCTTCGTCGCCTTTTCGGGCAGAACCTCTGTTTCATGGTTTCAGCTCCATACCTTCTTAATATAAGATATGCTGACTTCTACCTTGTTGCTATCAACTTATGAATGGGATTTCCCATACTTGAAAACCTAGCCTCGTACTCGGTCATAACATTCCCTGCATTCATACTTTCGTCATGATGCAAGTCAAACGTATGCGCCAATAATCTCCAGCCTGCTTCTTCTACCTGCTCTAAAGAAAATTCAAAAAGCGGACGATTATCTGTCTTGAATTCCACTACGCCTTTTTTCGCCAGCACCTTATCATACTGCTTAAAAAACCGCGTAGATGTAAGTCTTCTTCCGGCATGTCTCGCTTTCGGCCACGGGTCCGAAAAATTCAGATAAATCCTTGCCACTTCACCATATTCAAAAACTTCCGGGAGTGTAAACGCATCCATACAGATAAAACGAATATTGGTCAGTTCACAGTATTCTTCCGTATCAAACTTTTCCAATGCCCGCAAAAGTACACTGGAATATCTCTCAATCCCAATATAGTTTATCGTCGGATTCTGTTTTGCAAGCGTCAGCAGAAACTGCCCTTTTCCCATACCTATCTCTATATAAATCGGATTTTCATTTTGAAACACGCTGTTCCATTTACCCTTTAATTCTTTTTCATTTTTAACTGCAACCGGGTGCCTTTGAATTACATCATCAGCACCCGGAATATTTCTTAATCGCATAATTTTTAACTTATCCTATTTAAAATCTTCTTCTCTCAAAAGGATACGGTCGGAATCGTCCGCATTCTTTCCTGCAATTTTCTTGATAAACTTCTTAAAGTTGAGTTTCTGAGCGCTTTCAATCGCTTCATCAACAATCTCTTTCACATCCGCAACAGTTACCACTCGTTCTTCTCTTTGAAGAATATCAATTCGGCTGTACAAAGCTAAAATACCCATCTCATCTATCTTATAGCCGTTTTCTTTTGCATAAGTCTGTCCGAATGTTACCAGTTCATCACTGATAAATACAGGCAGTTCCAAACGGGAAGTAAATTTCTTTTCAAACTGTGGAAATGCGGCAAGTAATTTTTCCATTGGTTTTCTTTCATCTTCCAAAACTACCAGCATTTCACCTGTCTGGCCTTCCATAATTTCACATAAAGTTTCAACGGTCTGGCGATTTAATCTGGACGCTTTTTCAATAATAATTGCTCCGCCCGTCAATTTGGAAAGAATTCCTCTTACATCTTTCCGATTCAGAGATTCCGCCGCCACAATGCCGACTTTACCTTGTTTTACTCTTCTGGCTTTTTGGATTGCCTTGACAACGTCTACTGCCAATACCGTTTTCCCTGAACCTTTGCGACCGATAATTACTAAATTTCCAATTCTGGAAGTTCCATATCTTGATTTGCAATGCTTATCATTTTGTAATACTTCGACAAGCTGCTCGCTCATACCATGGACAGGAACAAAGTAAGAGAATAACTTCTTCTGTTCTTCCGTCAAGCCCTCTTTCATTGCACTTTGTGCTTCCAAATCATAGCGTCCTTGTACGATAAAGCCTGTGTCCTGAGTATTTCCGGCATAACTGTCTTCCACCGGTTCTTCTTCTGCGATATCCATTTCCACATTGTTCTTCAATGCCTTTGCTACAGCTGCCATGGAATTGGTGTTTCCCAATTTAATTCCGCTTGATTCCTGCACTACCGGTTCAGCTGTTTCCATAACATGCGAAACTACCTTTCCCAGTTCCTCAACGTCTTCTACGTCACTTTTCGGCAATTGGACTGTCGGAATCGGTGCAACCGGGACTTCCGGAACCGATGGCGTTACGGGAGCAACAGGTACAACCGGTGTCTTTGGCGTAATCGTAGCCAGTTGTTCTGCCACTTTTTGAATCAACGGCTTATTCTCTTCTTCCGGTTCATCTTCCTGCTTAATCTTTTGAGCCTCAATATCTGCCGACTCTGTCTCCAAATCTTCCATCAATTGTCTGATATCATCCGGAAGAATATCCTCTTCTTCTATCGGCTCATTCTCTGCCTGTGCTTCTTCTTTTGCCTTTTCCTGTTCCTCTTTTTCCGCTACTTCACGAATCATCTCGGCATTTTCTTTTTGCTTTTCTTCCCAGTCCTGAAGCATCTCTTCAATGCTAAGTGCCGGTGTTTCTTTCTTTTCTTCCATGGTTTCCTCCCCATCTGTAGTCTCATCTGATACTACTTCTTCGACCACTTCTTCTACTACAGGTTCCTCAGCAACGACCTCTTCTGCCACAGGCTCTTCCACTGCTTTTGTAAATTGCTGATTATACTTTTCCTGCTGCAACGGCGTCAAGGTTTTATATTGCATCTTTAATTCCATTGCTTTATATACATATTTTCCTTCATTGAACCACAAAATCAAATCATCGCACTCATCAGTACACTCCGCAGTCATGCCTGCGGCTTCATACAATTTTGCAAGCTCATATGCCCATTTTTCAACATATTCTACTTTCTTAAACTCTTCAAGCGCTTCAATCTGTTCTGACAAAGGTGCTTTCTGTGCTTTCAGAATCTTATATTGAAGGATGTACTTATTAGGGTCTTTTGGTGCCAATGCAACAAACTCGTCGTAGCAATCCATCGCTTCCTTCACTTCACCGAGTTTTAATGCCAAAATACCCATACGGTAAATAATCTTCCTGCTCTCCGGAGAACGGTCGTATGCCAAAAACAAAATATCTCTTCCTTTTTGATACTCTCCATTGGCCTCATATATTTCACTTACAGCGCAAAGCATCGCTACATTCTTTACTTTCCGCCAATCAATTGAATCTGCTATATCCATCGCTTCTTTGTACGCTTTCTCATTCGCACACTCAAGCATTTTCTCTGTTCTTACCCGATATTCTTGTTTATCCAAAGTTCTCACCTAACCCTTATCCGAATATTACTTACTTTCCCATTTTAACACACGAGACTATCAATGTCAAAAAAATGTAACAACTATGTAATAAGTTTTTTCGGTAAAAAATTCCACAAAATAGGTAGTCACTATACGTTCATAATGACTACCTATCTATAAATCTTCGTTATTCATTTTTAACCTTTTCTCTTTCTATTTGGAGGATACTTTTGAATTAAAACCTGTAATGCCTCTTTCTTCCTTTTCTTATATTTATTAAAGTTATCCGATTGTCCTTCTGCTTCCTTGATGTTTCTTTACACATCTTAAATTATAACTTTAATATTGGTGGTATTTATTTTCAATATGTCGGGCAAATATATCATTTTTCCTTTGGATCCAGATTCTTTATACTCTCCAAATTGTTTTCCCTTTTACATGTGTCTGGATTATAATCTATGGTAAAGGCTTTCTTCACAGGTCTCTTCATTTGCCATACCACTAACATATTGTGATGTTGATTCGGAATTGTCCATTGGAATTTAGCCTCTCTTTCTTTTTTATTCTTAGGGAAATTCTTTTTCTTTCAGACTGTTTCGTACTTTCAAATCTTCCTTTTCCATTTCGGATGCTCCAATTTTCTATTTCCTTTCTCGTCAGAAATATTTGATTGAAATCTTTCTTACTTGAAATCAGAAAACTCTTTTTCGGAATGTCTTATTGAAAATTCCTCTTTCCTTAAGTTGTGTGTTTGTGTTTTGTTTTTTTGTAATGTCATGATAACATTCTATTTTTGATTTGTCAATACCATTTTTAAATATTTTTAAAATTATTTTTCTTTTTAATCATTAGTATTTGAATTTTCTGACAATTCGTTGCTGTAATCTCATAAAATCAAAAAGCCGGACACCTTATGTGCCCGGCTTTGCAATTAGCCTTTATAATAATTAATCAGACATCCCTTTAAGATAATCTCTCTTTCGTTATCCGTCAGGTCGCCAAGTTTTAATGTGATTTCTTTCAAGCCGTCACCAACTACAAATGCTTGAATCCCATCCCATTTTTCTTCCACAGCCTTTTTCACATCCGGAACAAAAATGTAATCTCCGTTCTTGAAGCTGAGTGCCTCATGAGTCTCCTCTGTAATAAACGGAAGCATACCCCAGTTAATCAGGTTGGAACGATATCTCTTTGTCGCATATTCGTTTGCAATGTTTGCCCATCCGCCTAATACTTTCTGGCAGGATGCTGCCTGCTCACGGGCAGAACCGTCACCCGGTTTTACTGCAAAGATAGTGCTTCCCACACCGATATTGCCTTTTCCGACTTCCGGATAAGTTTTTTGAATCGTTGCCATAACAGGTTTTAACTCTTCTAATACATCCAGCGGACAAGTTCCTGCTTCGATTGCCTTCTGTGCTTTTTGTACTTCTTTTGCGCGTCCCACATATGCAGGGTCTTTTCTGGAAAGTGCAAACTCTGCAAGTCCGAGTGGATTTGAACGGTAAGAAGAAGTCTCTCCCGAAGGAATCAATTCATCTGTCGTTGTAACAGGGTCATGAATCTCAGAAACCACTTTCAAAATCAAGTTTTCAGGAAGCGCTGACATTGCAGGCCAGTCCTTGATGTTCGGACCAAACTGGATTTCCACACTCGGATCAGCCACACCCTTACTGTCAAATACGCGGTTTGCGTAAATGCTTTGGTCGAAATGATATTTTGGCGCTTTGTATTCGATATCCATCACATCAGCCGCTGATGTTAAGAAGCCTTTGTTCGCCGCCGTTGCCGCAATAGAACGGGCATCCATAAGAGCCACAGAAGAAATCTGTCCGCTCTGCAATTTTGAGCCTTCACGATTCGGGAAGTTTCTCGTTGAGTGGCGAATACTAAATGCATTGTTTGCAGGTGTGTCGCCCGCACCAAAGCACGGTCCGCAGAATGCCGTCTTTACAATCGTTCCTGCTGCCATAAGGTCTGCCACCGCACCATTTCTGACTAATTCCATATAAACCGGCGTACTTGCAGGATATACGCTGAATGTAAATGCATCCGAACCGATATTCTTTCCTTTAATAATCTCAGCTGCCGCACAAATGTTTTCAAATCCACCGCCGGCACAGCCTGCGATGATACCTTGTTCTACATATAATTTTCCGTCGCGAATCTTATCCTGAAGCGAGTAATCCACTGCTCCGTCAAGACTTACCAGAGCGCGCTTTTCCACATCGTGAAGAATGTCTTTTATATTTGCATTGACTTCATCAATTGTATATGTATTGCTTGGGTGGAATGGCATGGCAATCATAGGTTTAATCTTGCTAAGGTCCACATAAACCACACCGTCATAATATGCAACTGCACCCGGGTTCAGCTCTTTGTAATCTTCGCTTCTGCCGTGAATATCATAGAAATCCTTGATAGTATCGTCTGTCTTCCAAATAGAAGAAAGGCAGGTTGTCTCTGTTGTCATAACGTCGATTCCGATACGGAAGTCTGCGCTGAGTTTTGCAACACCCGGTCCCACGAATTCCATTACTTTATTATTTACATAACCATTTCCGAAAGTTGCTCCGATAATGGCAAGTGCAACGTCCTGCGGTCCGACGCCAAGCATTGGTTCACCGTCCAAGTAGATAGCAACTACGCCCGGCATCTTAATATCGTATGTCTTATTCAACAACTGTTTTACAAGCTCCGGTCCGCCTTCACCCATTGCCATGGTACCAAGCGCGCCGTAACGTGTGTGGCTGTCTGAACCGAGAATCATCTTTCCGCCGCCTGCGAGCATTTCTCTTGCATACTGGTGAATAACTGCCTGATGAGGCGGTACATAAACACCCCCGTATTTCTTTGCGCAGGTAAGTCCAAACATGTGGTCATCTTCGTTGATAGTTCCACCTACTGCGCACAAACTGTTATGGCAGTTTGTAAGGACATAAGGAATCGGAAATCTTTCCAGCCCCGAAGCCCTCGCTGTCTGGATAATTCCCACGAAAGTAATATCGTGAGATGTCAATTTGTCAAATTTAATTTTCAAACGTTCCATATCGGAAGATGTATTGTGTGCTTTTAAAATCCCATATGCAATCGTTTCTTTTGCCGCTTCGTCTTTTGTCACTGTCTTTCCCGTCTTTGCGGCAATGATTGCCTGAGCGTCATTTGTATCTTCCACAAGTTCCATACCGTTTAGCAGGTATGCTCCCCGATCGTAAAGTTTAATCATGTCTTGTTTCCTCCATTCTATAAGTATTATAAATCACGTTGTGCTTTCATATGTTTGGTAACCATCATCGCAATCTTAAATGTGAGCGCATCATCAAACACACGCACATCAAGCCCCGTAATCTTTTGAATCTTTTCCAAACGATATACCAGCGTATTTCGATGCAGGTACATCTTTCTTGCTGTCTCCGAAATATTTAACCCATTTTCAAAAAACAGATTAACCGTATGCAAAGTTTCCTTATCGAGCTGTGCATATGCTTTTTCCGTAAACACTTCCTTTAAAAACATCTCGCAAAGAGATGACGGCAATTGATGAATCAAACGCCCGATACCCAATTCGTTGTACGCAAATATTTCCCTTTCTGTATAGAAAACTTTACCCACGTCAAGCGCCATCGTTGCTTCTTTATATGATTTTGACACATCCTTGATATGCTCCGCAATCATGCCGTATGCCACACGGACATTAATCATAATCTCTGTATTTAGCACATTCACAATTGTTTTTGCAGTATAACTTAAATCTTTGTAATCTTCTGTTTTTTCAAGATTTTTTATATAAATAATGTGGTTTTCATCCACAGAGGTGACATAGTCCTTCGTTCCGGTCGCGTATAGTCCTCTGATTGTCTCAAGAGCAAGATTCTCTTTCGCTTCTTTCGGTTCTATCACGAACACAACTCTTCTTGCCTCTGTATCCACATTCATCTTTTTCGCCTGATTAATAATATCTACCAATAGTAAATTATCCAAAAGCAGATTTTGATAAAACTGATTTTTGTCAGTACGCATCTTGGTCGCCTGTATCAGATTTTCAAACTGACACACGCAAAGCTGTCCGCTCACTGACACATTTTCCATATTCTCATGGAAAGCCAGTACATATATCGGATTTCCGTCGTCTCGAATCCAGAAAAAAGCACCTTTTTTTGTGATTTTTTCATCCTTGTCCGCCTGTATAAATTTATCAATGTTCGCCTGTAACCTGTCCTCTTCCTGACTTGTGCTGACGATACATTTCCCTTCTTTACTCCAGACAGAGCAATCCACTTTTACAATTTTATGAATATCTGTAATAATCCGATTCAAAGTTTGATTCGATAACAACGTCATCACTTCCTTTTCTAACGTGAAAGCCAAAGCCGCTTCGCAAACGGCTCTGGCTTTTTCTCATTATAATCTCTTTAATAATTCTTCTCTCTCTTTTTCATAACCCGGTTTTCCAAGTAACGCAAACATGTTTTTCTTGTAACTTTCTACACCCGGTTGATTGAATGGATTTACTCCTAAAATATATCCGCTTACACCACATGCAAATTCAAAGAAATAGAAAAGTTGTCCAAGATAATATTCGTTCTGTTCAGGAATACGAACCATTAAGTTTGGCACGTTTCCGTCTGTATGTGCAAGAATGGTTCCGTTCATGGCACTCTTATTGACGAAATCAACTGTCTTTCCTGCAAGGTAGTTCAGTCCGTCCAAATCAACAGGCTCCTCATTCATAACGATTTCTTCTGTAGATGTCTCCACATTAAGAACTGTCTCGTAAATATTTCTTGTACCATCCTGAATGAATTGTCCCATGGAATGAAGGTCTGTTGTCAAGTCAACAGATGCCGGGAAAATACCTTTCTGGTCTTTTCCTTCGCTCTCGCCGTATAATTGTTTCCACCATTCAGAAACAAAGTGGAGTGATGGTTCATAATTAGCCAGGATTTCGATTGCTTTGCCTTTGCGATGTAAAATATTACGCACTGCCGCATATTTCAGCGCATCGTTGTCTTCAAACGCATTGTTAAGTGCCATCTCTCTGCCTGATGCTGCACCTTCCATCAATTTATCAATGTCCGCACCGCTTACTGCGATTGGAAGAAGACCAACTGCTGTAAGGACAGAAAAACGTCCGCCAACATCATCCGGTACTACGAATGATTCATATCCTTCTTCTGTTGCGAGGTTCTTAAGCGCTCCTCTTGCCTTATCTGTGGTAGCATAAATTCTCTTAGATGCTTCTGCTTTTCCGTACTTCTTTTCCAACATTTCCTTGAATACGCGGAATGCAATCGCAGGTTCTGTAGTTGTTCCTGATTTTGAAATCATGTTAATAGAGAAATCGCGGTCTCCGATAACGTCGATTAAGTGTTTGATATATGTAGTGCTAATGCTGTTACCCACAAAGTAAATCTCAGGAGTTTTTCTAACTTCCTTAGAAACAACATTGTAGAAGCTGTGTCTCAAAAATTCGATAGCCGCTCTTGCTCCGAGGTAAGAACCGCCGATACCGATTACTAACAATACTTCCGAATCGTTTTTAATCTTTTCTGCTGCCGCTTTAATGCGTGCAAATTCTTCTTTATCATAGTTTACAGGCAAATCAATCCAACCAAGGAAATCATTTCCTGCGCCTTCTCTGCTTACGAGTAAATTTTTTGCATCTGTAGCAATTTTGCTCATAAGTTGCACTTCGTTTTCAGTCATAAAACTGTTTGCTTTTGAATAGTCAAATGTAACTTTAGTTCCCATTTTTATCCTTCCCTTCGTAATAGAGTCTCATAATCGTTATTATTTTATCAAAAATAGTGACTTTTATCAAGCCAAAAACTCTTGAAGAATGGCACGAATTCGCATTTCCTGCTCATCTCTTTCCAGTTTTACCTGTTCTTCCTTTACATTTTGCAGTTTTTCTTCCAATCCCTGCTCCTCTTTTTGCTCCAGTTCGGCATTTAACTTTTCTTTAATCTCCGGTTCCTCTTCCAGAAGTTTGCCCTTTTGTGGTTCCTCTGCTGCGCCCTCAGCCACTTTTCCTGTTTCCTCTGCTATTTTTACCGCATGATTTGCCTTTCCATATCGGTGCACACACACATTTTCCAAATATTCCACCATATAATTTTTTACGGCGTCCAGTTTCATTTTTCCGTCGCTCATAGTATGTATACTCATCAAAGCCACTGCATATATTGCTGCAAAAGCGCCATATTGGAAAGTCTGTTCCGTCATTCCCTGCACCCGGTAGCTTAAAAGTGCCCCTGCTACACCCACAATAACAATCACACCGACTATCTTAAGCGGGAAATTGCGCCAACTGCCAAGGCGTATACCAAGTACTTTATATTCGTAGAGGTATTTCTGCACAAATGCCTCTACATTTTGCACTCTGTCACTTACCATACTTGCATGTTCAAACTTTGCTTTTACTAATTTCATCAATCTCTGGTTGCTCTTTTGTATATTACCTGCGGATTTTGCCAGTTTGCTTATCGTAATATAAGAAAACGCTGTCCCTGCAACTCCTATGGTCATTATCGCTGCCATCACATAAAAAATAATTCCATGGTTTATCACTGCTTCTAACATAAAAAATCCTCCTTTTTGATTTACTGCAATTATACAGTAAAAAAATCAGGAGGGTTTGAAAAATCGTACTACATCTTTCGCACAAAACGGTGCGTTTCAAAGGTGTATTTTGTCGATATTCTTTTTTCACTTTTAAATTCGCGGTAATAAATTTTGGACAAGTCTTACCGAA
This sequence comes from uncultured Faecalimonas sp., assembly GCA_964604665.1. Lineage (GTDB taxonomy): Bacteria > Bacillota > Clostridia > Lachnospirales > Lachnospiraceae > Faecalimonas. The sequence continues at coordinate 17,571 of CAZRZV010000003.1, forward strand.
TGCTGGATTGCCTTCTTTTCAAATGCAGGATAATCCATTGTCGCACTATTGTCGGCTTTATCCGAAATTGCTCGAATAATGACGCACGAAACATTGTTAAGATATGCCGCATGTGCAATCGCTGCGCCTTCCATCTCTGTACATCTTCCTTGGAAAGTCGAAATCAACCGCTCCTTTACTTCACCGGAAGATACAAACTGGTCGCCACTCACAATACGTCCCGTAAATGTCTTGATATCCGGATTCGCCTCTGCATTCGCATCCACCGCCTTTTGAACAAGCACCGGGTCTGCGGCAAATGAAAAGACTTCCATTCTCGGAATCTGTCCAACCGGATACCCAAACCCCGTAGCGTCCATGTCGTGTTCTACCAAGTCTGTAGAAATCATCATATCTCCGATGTCAATTGCGGCGTCCAAAGAACCTGCAATCCCCGTATTAATCAAGACTTCCACATGGAATCTGTCTACTAAGATTTGCGCACAAATGCCGGCATTCACCTTGCCGATACCGCTTCTTACAACCACAACATCTCTCCCGCACAATTTCCCCTTACAGAAACTCATAGATGCATATTCCTCGGTTGCGTCCACTTCCATCGCTTCCTTTAATTGTGTGACCTCTTCTTCCATTGCGCCGATAATTCCGATTGTCATAATTTTCGTCCTCTCTTGTTTGAATATCCTCTGTCATAATATCAAAAATCCGCCTTTTTTTCAATATGATAATCTGTTATACTGATTTTGAATATAATAACTTCGGAGGGAAATCATATGGAATATAGAACAAGAGGTGTTTGCTCAAGGGCAATCCGATTTGACATTGTAGATAATAAGGTAACCGGCGTTCAGTTTATCGGTGGATGTTCCGGTAACGCACAAGGCGTTGCAAGACTCATCGAGGGGATGGATGTAAATGAAGCCATCTCCCGCTTAGAAGGAATTCACTGCGGTCCGCGTCCGACATCCTGTCCGGACCAGTTGGCACTTGCTTTAAAAGCCGCAATAGCAAAATAATTTCCTAATGAAATAAAGAAATGCGAATTACTCTAATCACTACAGGGTTAGGTTTTAGGTTATCTTTGAAGGCGATTTCTCCTTATTATTTTATTTTTTTAATATGGAAAACCGCACGTCCCTGTAGCGATTAAAATAATCCGCATTTCGCGCCCTTACTTAATGTAAACACGGCAGGTTGAAATTTCTGACGCAGTTTTTGAAAATTTTTTGATTTTTTAGCAAAATAAAAAAGGAATGATTGGGGACATTCCTTTTTCTATGCATACAGGGTAGCTGTTGTTACCGTAGGATTTGAATTTGAATTTATACTCTTCCGAGTCATTCTCAATGTAAGGGTCATTCATCTCTTAAATTCCGTATGTTTGGGGAACGAAATTATGGTGCGTCAACAACCGCCCTATAAACACCTGAATCAATTGTAGCAAAACCTACATCCACAAGTTACTGGTGTAAGAACTGCTGCTGTCTGTAGATGCGCGGTGGACACATCTCACACGGTAATAGTATCCTTTATCGACCGTTTCACTCTTATCGACCGAAGCGAAGAATCCACTCGCCACGGTAGTTGTCCAGGAATTAAATCTCAACCAGCTTCCGCCAACTAGTCTTTCCAGAATTGCATTGGTGGATACACGGCATTTAATTGCCGCAGTGGTAGTACCGCCTGCGCCTACCTTTGTGGAGGATATCTTATTAATGACGGAATATCCTTCCAACAAATAAATTCCATAAGTTCCTGCGCCTGCCTGTCCAGCCAAGGCATCTACCGCCTTGTGCGCAGAATAGTTTTCATTCACTTCCGTATCATTATTGATGTCTTCTGCCTTCACTTCATATCCGAAGCCATACAGACAAGTGACACACAGCGCTATTGCCAGAAACAGCGCTAAAAATCTTTGTTTCATAACTACCTTCCTCATTTCCTTTATATATAAAACACCATACGTGAGAAAATCTGACGCTTTTTTACAAAAAATACAAATTTTCTACAATCTCATGAACTTCCGATTCCGTGGTATCACATATGATCATAAAGTAAGATACATCCAGATACTCAAACTGGATTTCCCATCTGCTCTCCTCTTTTTCCACCAGAAATTCCCGAATATAAATTGTCGTATACTCATTTTCCATGGAATATTCCCGTATCAAATCGTCCTCCACATCTTTTCCGATGGAACTACTTCTGTAATTCGGTCTTATGTAGTATGTCATTTTTGCTTTCTCGCCCTGTCCATATACTAACAATGCACTCTGTATTTCGTCATTAATTTCTGCATCCAGCAATTCCACGTCTTTTGGAAGATAGTCCAAACGAACCGGTTTAAACCCGAACTTCTCTTCGATTTCCTGATAGACCTCTTCTTCGCTAGATGTCATCGGTGGTGTTACGTTTTCGTCCTGAGAGTCCACATTTACCTGTGGGCGACCCCAGAGAGCAGATTTTCTTCTGTCAAACAGTTTCTTCGGCACTCCCATACTGGTCATGCCAAATGCCAACAGGCATACCACGGCAGCCGCCAGCACCCAATACTTCCTTGCCTTGCGCTTTCTTTTGTATAGTTTTCCGAGACGAATCAATTCCTGTTCCTGTGCACTGCGCTCTTCTTCCTGCTTCGTTTTAGCTTTTGCTTCTTCGAGCTCATGTATTTTGGCAAAAACTTTCTCCTGCATCTCGGGCGGCGCGGTCAGATTTGCAACCTCAGGATTACTGTTCACTTCATCCATGAAACTCTGCGCCTCTTTGATTAACTTTGCTTCCTCTTCCGTTCGTTTCTTTTTTAAATCGCGCATAAATGTCTCCTTTTTTATTTCTGTACAATTTCATTCCTCTTGACCTTTACGGGAATACTATTTAATATAATAAAATAAGATAAATAAATTCCAGCAACATTGGAGGAGCACTATGAAACGTATTATTTTAACCGGCGGCGGTACTGCCGGCCATGTTACACCAAATATCGCTCTCTTGCCTCGCTTAAAAGAACTTGGATACGACATTCACTATGTTGGTTCTTATACAGGCATTGAGAAAGAACTGATTGAACAGTTTCACATCCCATACCACGGAATCTCTTCCGGGAAACTGCGTCGCTATTTCAGCATGCAGAATTTTACCGACCCTTTCCGCGTACTAAAAGGATTTCGTGAAGCCAATAAACTAATCAAAACACTAAAGCCTGATGTCATCTTTTCCAAAGGTGGATTTGTATCCGTCCCTGTAGTAATCGCAGGAAAAAGATGTCATGTACCGACGATTATTCATGAATCCGATATGACTCCGGGATTGGCAAACAAATTAGCTATTCCGTCTGCCACAAAAGTTTGTTGCAACTTTCCTGAAACACTCGGGCATCTTCCGGAAGAAAAGGCTGTGCTCACAGGTTCTCCGATTCGCCAGGAACTCTTATCCGGCAATCGTGAAGCAGCACGAAAACTCTGTGGCTTCACTTCAGACAAACCGGTTATCCTGATTATCGGCGGAAGTCTCGGTTCGGTTGCAGTCAATAATGCAGTTCGTGCTATTCTTCCTCAGATTCTGAAAGATTTTCAAGTCATTCATCTGTGCGGTAAAGGTAAGACCGACAGCGCTTTAGAGCACTTGAAAGGCTACGTACAATTTGAATATATCAAGCAAGAGCTGAAAGATTTATTTGCACTGACTGACATTGTAATTTCAAGAGCCGGTGCCAATGCCATCTGTGAATTGGTTGCCCTTCGCAAGCCAAATCTGCTAATTCCGCTTTCTGCCAATGCAAGCCGCGGAGATCAGATTTTAAACGCCCGTTCCTTTGAACGACAAGGTTTCAGTATCGTTCTTGAGGAAGAAGAATTAGACAATCAGGTGCTTTTGGATGCCATTCACAAACTGTACACCGAGAGGGACACCTACATAACTGCTATGAAGGAGTCATCTCATCAAAATTCCATTGACACGATTATCGGATTAATCGAAGATGTCACTCGTTCCTAAATGTTTTTAAAGATTACAAAAAGGTGTCGTTTCGGCACCTTTTCTTTTCATACTAGGCCTTATCTGTGAGTTTCTTAAATTCATTTCCATAATTCTTACGTATCCACATTTTCGCCCTGTGTAATCTGCTATATAAAACTTCTTTTGTTATTCCCAAATTTTCAGCCACTGCGTCATGATTCATGTCTTTGAAAAATATCATATTGATTACTTCATACCAATTTTCATGATTTTCTTTCAAATCTGCAAGAATCTCCGACGTAAATTCTCCCACCATATTTCTTCTGATTTCCTCGAAATATTGTTCTTCCACGCTTTCTCCAATTGGTTCTTCTATCTGAACATCCTCGTCATCCGTTGATGTCTGCTCCTTCTTGGTATCACGATAATAGTTATACATCAAATTTCTTGCGGAACGAATAATATATGCTTTGGCATACTCCATATCCAATGTATCAATGCGTTCATAGAAATTAACAAAAGCCTGTTGCGCTATTTCCTGCGCCAAATCATCGTCCGCGGTCAAATGCCGACACACGCGATATACCTCGTTTGCACAAGACTTGTAGATCTTCTCAAACCTTTCCTCTTTTGTTAGCTTGTTATCCACAATAATATCCCCTAGATTTTTGTCAATATTTCTTCTTTCACTTCGTCTGTTAATTTTCCTAACTTCCAGCCAATTTTCACATCATCTTCTTTGTAGCGCGGTATCAGGTGCATGTGAAAGTGAAATACGCTCTGTCCCGCTGCCGTACCATTGTTCTGCAAAACATTATAACCCTCACAGCCAAGAATTTCTGTTAACTTCGTAACCATTTTTTTCGCAAGCACGAGTGCTTTTGCCGCCAATTCATCATCCAATTCATAGAGATTTGCATAATGCTCTTTTGGCAGAATCAGTGCGTGCCCCTTTGATGCCGGTTCAATGTCCAAAATCACTCTGAAGTCCTCGTCTTCATAAAGTGTAGCCGACGGAATCTCACCTGCTGCAATCTTACAAAAAATACAATTTTCATCCTTCATACGGATACCTCCTATCATCTTACATGCTTATTTTATATGACTCCATATAATCATTGATTTCTCACATGAATACTAAAATAGTATTTGAATTAAACTCTGCATAATGATACACTTCTGCTGAAAGGTGGTATTATTATGACATTTAATAAAGATGTAGAATTCTTACTCAGTAAATTTTCACATGAAATTCGCAATCCTCTCACAACTTTATATAGTACATTTCAACTAATTGAAATGCAACATCCGGAAGTAAAAGAATATAAACACTGGTCCAGCTTGTCCTATGACATAGAATATATGCAACAACTTCTGGACGAATTTTCTACATTTTCAAAATCCGAGAGATTAAACCTTACAACAATTGAGCTCTGTCCGTTTTTGAAGCATATATCCCTGTCTTTTGCATCTTCCATTGCACATACACAGGTGGAATATACTTCCAAAATTGACTCCTCTTTGTCTCAGATTACAGGAGATAAAACAAAATTACAAGAAGTATTTTTGAATCTGTTGAAAAATGCTTTCGAGGCATCACAGCCAAATCACACCATTACTCTCACTGCCTGCAAAGTGGAAGGGAATGCTTTGATTACCATTTCTGACACCGGTTGTGGCATTACTGCCGAGCAGCTTCCGACAATCTTTGAGCCTTTTGTTACATATAAAGAAGGCGGTACAGGACTTGGTCTTGCTATCTGCAAACAGATTATAGAGGCACATGGTGGCACCATTACCGTAGAATCACAGGTTGGTGTCGGAACGACGTTTTGTATAACGCTGAAAGCAGAGTAGGAGCGTAATCAAAAATCCGCATACTAACCCTCCAATGTGTGCATAGTTATCAATGCCTTCATTTACAAAACCATTATACAAATTCAGAACAATGATAAGAAGTACAGATTGTCTTGTAATACCGGCAACCTGTCCATGATTCAAAAGCGTAAGTCCAAGGAGCGCTCCGGTTATTCCAAAAATGGCGCCGGATGCTCCTGCTGAAACCGCAAATTCCCCGCTTTGTAATTCTGCCATGACTGACAGGATGTTTCCACCCAATCCGCTCACCAAATAAATGATTGCAAATCTCCACTTGCCGACAAGTGGTTCTACGTAACTTCCCACAACACAGAGCGTAACCATATTACTAAATAAATGGTCAAAACCAAAATGTAAAAACATGCTGGTAAAAATTCTATAATACTCTTCTTTTTCTATAAAATACGGAACAAACATCGCTCCATTCTCAGCCATATACAGGGCGTCCTCTGTCCTTCCGCCCATAGACAGGTAGAAAAACACCAGAACATTTACAACTGCGATTGAAATAGTAAGCACCGGCTTCTTTTGACTTCTCATAATAACTCTCCAACAAATAATATATATTATTATAGAGATATTTTATGCAAATTACAAGTCACTGTCATCTGGGCAAATCTCATCCCATTCATCTTTTTCTTTTCTGTGCTTTTCAAAAAGCTTTCGCACGGGTCTCCAAAACTCTCTCTTTTCTGCAATTTCTGTTTCCTCATCTACTCTCTCCGAAATTCTCTCATCGTATCTTGCAATTGGAATTTCCTTTTCACAAACGACCTCGTCCATTATCTTTTCAATACTGTAATTATCTTCCATAGAGGATTTGTGGAGTGTATATGCCAAATGAATTCCTTCCTTATCTCTGTAATCCACTTCCCGTACCAAAAACTCCGTTAATTTGTGAAACTCCTCCGTCAGTTCCAAGTCGCACAATGGATAATAACAAAAGAAATACTTCTCCTCATCACAGAAAATGTATTCCGGAGACAGCAAGATACCATAAGGCTCCAACATAAACTTCGGTAGTTCCTGTAACAAGTCCAATAACGCCTGTATAAGCCTCTCAATATCTTCATTGCTCATTTTTCTCTTTTCATATTTCGTCTGCAATGACATTTTCCCGCTGATATCATATCGATACAAACTTTTTTGGTCTATATACTTGACGCTCATTTGCAGTAATCCCTGTATCTCATTTGCCTGCAACATAAAAGTTTGAAAATCATCCTCTTTTGTTTCTTCACCTTCCAGTACCAAAAGGGCCTGTTTTAAATCATTTTTCAAATAAGCATTCAATTTCCTTTCGCTCCTTCTATCATCTGATGTATTCTCCGAAGTCTCCATATATAGTTCTCCGGATCTGTCTTTCTCATTTTTTGCCTGATATTTAATAACATTTGATTCTTTTTTGCACTGCACGTGATGGAAATCTCCGTATCAGAAATTTCCACTTCCGAACAAATATTTTCAAATAGAAACATTTTCTTTCCTATGCGTTTTTCTATATAACGCCTTACTTCATGCGTTTCGATTTCTTCTTTCCCACAGTTCATCACCAATGCCTCATGTGTGATTGCCGATACCACATTTTTATCATGATAATAAAACAACAACGTCATAATCATGTAAAATACCATAAGAATCAGCGGTACAACCACTGCCGCCTCGATTGTAATGGTTCCGTTTTTCTTTTTCAAAGAAACACCACCCCCATATATGCCATTGCCAAAAACGGTACAAATGGCAGAGTATGACCTTTTCTCCACCCGTTTTTCATACAATAAAACAGTGAAAAAATACCGCACAAAACCGTCGCTGTAAAAACTATTTGCAACGTATCTATTGCGCCTGCAAAAATACCTAAAATCAAAATCAGCCAACTGTCTCCATAACCCACCGCCTCTTTACTGCATTTACTAATGATAAAAAACAGCAGTCCGACCCCAATTCCACCGACTGTATACCACCATGATTCTGTCCACACAAATAAGCGCAGCAAAGCCACCGCAAATGTCGTCCCAAGCAAAAGCGCTCCGGATATTTGTTTCGATTTCCAATCCTGATATCCCATGAACAATAGCAGTACCAACATGAGAATTTCTGCTACTTTACACATTTTGAACAACCTCCTAAGCCGTACACATCCTCAATGGGTACGGCATACATGTTTCTCTTGATTTTGGAACACTCCAACGAATAGTGGTATTTATTTCCATAGTCAGTGACATAAACCTCTGATGAATTTCTCAAAGAATCTTTGCAGGCATGGCACTCTTTGTATTTCTCTCCATTTTTATTTCGCAACTCTTTTATCTCTTTTTCATCCGCCTCTTTTACAGATAAATCCAAATAGCCGCAATTCGGGTCCGAATGATAGACAATCCCATATTCCGTTACGTACACTATTTCATTTCCTACACTGCCAACAGCCTGTCCCTCCTTGCCTGTCCAGCCCTTTACCCGGATTGTTTCCTCTTTTGGAAGAATCGGAATCCGAAACATTGCTATGGGAATTTCTATTTGATAACGCACCTGTAAATCCATAATTGTACTGTTTCCATATCGCCTCGAACCGTCACAATTTAGTCCCGTACTGCCACCCACAATAAGACTGTCGTCCAACCTTTCTTCCCCGATTAATTCTGTCAGTCTCTTCTCCATTGTCGTAGCAGAAATCTTGGCACTCACATAACTTTCCTCTGCCATTTCCTTGGACACTGCATACAATGCACTTTTGATATTTACCTGTAATGCCATGATTTCAAACAAATATACCAAGCAGAGAACTGCAAAAAAGAAAAAGCCTATCGCCAGCGATGCCTCCACTGTAATACTTCCCTGCGAGGCAGATGAAGATGTCCTTTCTTTGAGAGTTAGGGAGATTTTCCTGAAATGATGTGCTAAAAAAGAGCCGTTCTCCTTTCTTTGCATTGTTTGATGTGGTTGATTGTTTTGTTTTTGATTCTGAAAGGACATCTTCATCCACCCCGCTTTCTCTTATTGATAATGATATTCCGTAATAAATGTATCTCTTATGTTCCTTCTCATTTCACTTGTACTTTCTATTTGAATATCCGTAACACAGTTGTCAACCCGAAGTCCAGTCTTCAGTTCTATCAAATCTAATGCTCTCATTGCCAACGTCTCTTTTTGTTCCATGTAGAGAAATACTTTGATATAATCTCCGTAATTCATTCCATTCTTTTCCGATTGCTGTATCGTACTTTCCTCTGTTACGCCGAGCATTAATACATCTTTCAAACTCAATTGCCATGTATCTTTTGTTTTTATGGTTGCAACTCTGTTTCCCTGTGCAAGTACACGTAAGTCCTGTACACTCTCACCGTATGCCCATGCAAACAAGAGTGCCTGTTTTACTATCTCTGCCGCTTCGGGAGCTGCCAATGCAGTACATAAACTATATGCCAGCGTCTCTGCTTCCGACTGTTTTTCATAATCCGTCAATAAATATGTACAATTTACTCCCATTCGGACTGTAAAAATCTTGCAAAATGTCACTTCCAAATTCTCCCGGTCCGTCTCATGTCCGGCCAAAATATATTCCATTTCATAAAGCAATGCATTATCTGAAGCATGATTTGTATAGTTCTCAAAATGATTTGCCAAGTATTCTGTAAACAAATATGTTTCTGCAAGTCCTTGTTTGGAGCTTGTCAAATAATCTGACGTCCCTTCTCGCAAAGTTCTATGCGACGGCAATTTATTTGTATCCACACGGCAATCGGAAACTTTTTCCGTGTCCTGTAAAATCACAGATAAAAAGTCTGCTTTCTTTATCCCCTTTATCGTCTCCAGTGGATTGTTTTCATTCGGAAGCGTATGTTCTTCTTCCGCCAAAAGATTCTCTAACTTATCATGGATAACTTGTTCTTTTGTTTCCCATTCTGTTTCCTCAACCATTTTTACCTGGAACGGATCTCCACCCATGGATTGAACGGCTTGCTCAAAAAATGCCTGCCCCTTTGCATCCGACAGAAAACGCACTTTTTGAATGTCATGTTCCACGTTTTTGGCTCCGTAAAACTGCAGTCTTTCAGACAGTCTCTGCTCATCCATGTCCGATATTACAAATATGTCATATTCCTCTAACATCTTTCTTTCGTACTCCGCAAACACACTTTCCAACGCCAATTTCGTATCTGTACGCTTCATACTTTTGTTAATATAAATGGACGCACTTTGCACCATACTGCCTATGAACGATAAAATCAAAAGAAATATGAGACTTAAAAAAACCGTAATTTGCCCTTTAAATGCCCGTTGCTTCACTTACAATCCTCGCAAAAATTCTTCTTACCAATCCTGTTAGCTGCGTTTTAAAAATTGCTACCAGTGCAATCAATACTACCAAAACCAAAATAATTTCTACCGTAGCAGATCCTCTGGTCTGTTTTTCTTTCCAATGTGTCCAACATCTTCTCATTCTGTAAATTAACATTCTTTTCCCTCCTATAACCTTATCGATAAAAATGCAGGAATCATTACGATAATCATCACCACTGCAAGCATCCCAAACATGGGAACCAGAAGTTTTGTAGCAGCCTCTTCCCCGGTACGCCTCGCTAAGCTCTTTCTATTTTCAAAGGCTTGAATTGACTCTATTTTCAGAAGTTCACACAGGCCTTTTCCGCCCTTGCGCAAATTTTGTGACAGTAACGCACCAAACTTAATATAAATTGCAATCTTACATCGTTTGCCAAACCTTTCATACGCTTCTGCCTCTGCTACTCCACTTTGCATTTCATTTCCTGTAATTCGCATTTCTTCATATGCATAGCGTTTTTCATCCTGTCCTTTTTCTTCATATCCCTGTACGATTTTTGTCCAAACAGCCTTGACTGTCATTCCGGTAGTAAGCAGCAGTACAAACTTATTTATAATATCCGGATAATCCCGAATCATTTGTTCCTTTGCCCTTTTCTGCTGCTCCTTTTCATCCTTTCTGTATTTCCATACAAGAAGAAAGCAGGTCAAGACTCCAAATCCCATCATATAATATCCTGTTACATCCTCTTTTTTGTTCCAGATAACCTTTTTGCCCAACACACTGTCCGGCAAAGTAAATCCATCTTTGTCTTTTGTCTCTTTCTCCTTTTTCACGACAATGTCTTGGAGCGCCTGCATCCATTTTTCTTTGCCCGTCTTGGTCTCCGGATATATCTTAACTGTAGTGACATAAAGGGTTTCTTCTTGACCGCAGGAAAGCCGTGCCCGCAATTCTACCATTGTGCCTTTCTCGTTCGTATTTTCCCGAATAATCTCTCCGTCCAAATCCAGCACGTCATAATCATTCCATTCCCACTGGATTTTTACCGGATATCCCTCTATCGAATCTACTAAATTCAGTTTTGTTTCAACCCTGTCACGACTCTCATTCTCGCCTAAAATCGTTTTTTCCAAATCCTTGATAACTTCCCCAAACATGGTTTGGATTTCGGAGGTACTGTACTCTCTTTCTCCTATCTCAATGTCTATTTTTTCTGATTCCAATTCTCCCTCCACCGTGACCTCGTAGCTTTCCGTTTTACTACCTTCTCCATAAGAATTTCTCACTAATTTCTCCGGTACACCTGTACCTGTCAATAAAAGAGTGGCGAGCAGGTTGCTGAAAAGAAGTGTTAAAAAAATAGTCCTTTTTTCTTTCTGTCTGAGATTTTGAAACAGAGAACTTCTTTTATCTACTAAAAAGAGTAGTATCAAAATCACATAAACCACGATACAAACAACCATGTCACACCTCTACCTCCACTATCTTTTTCCCAAACTCGTAGGAAATCGTATAGACCGCCAAACACACCGTCATGATGACAATTCCCATGGCATTTCCATAGAGTACCTCTGTAAATTCCGGAAAACTAATTTTCACATAACAAATCATGGCAAATGGCACAATACTCATGATTTTAAATTCCAATTTTTTTGCCGACATCACAGTGTCAATTTCCCTCTTTACATCTATCTTGTCACCGATTTGTTCCACTGCATTGCGGATGATTCGTATCATGTCTCCGCCGCTTCTTTTTGCCATTGAAAAGACGTCCACAAACATTTTCACTTCCTCATCCCCGGTTCTCATGGAGAATCCTTTTAAGACTGTTTCTACAGGCACATTCATTTCCAATTGCCGTATCATATGACGAAATTCCCGCAAAATCAATTCTTCTTTCTTATACAGTAACGTCAAATCCTTATAGGCTTCACGCATGGCATTTTCAACCGAATAACCGACATTTAGTGCTGCCGACAAGGATTGTATTGCTTCTTTAAATTGCAATTGAAACGCACTTTTTTTCTTTTGTATCATTTGTTTTTCCCATGATTTCATATACCGAATGAGGTATGGCGATAATAGAATTGCTCCCAGAACTGTGCCGAAAAATAAATAAGAAACCAAACACAATAACAAGATTCCCTGTATCCACGCTCTTGCATACTCAAATTTCCCGATATCCCGCTGCCAATAACTTCTCTTTATTTTGTATTTCATGTAATTTTACCCATTCTCCTTGAATCCTCCCATTTACAACGCTTCTTTCCTGAAATTCAAACAACGTCTGTAGTTTGATTTCTCCATTGTCATATCCCAACACTTCCACAACTCTTAATATCTTTCTCGTCTTATCCCGCAGGCGGCCCAAATGTACAATAATATCTATGCCCGACGCAATTTGCCGGCGAATGGCGGGAAGCGGAATTTCCATGCCCATAAGAACCATAGTCTCCAATCTGCTAAGCATGTCCTCCGGGCTGTTTGAATGTCCACTGCTTGCCCCACAATGTCCCGTATTCAAACTTTGCAGCATATCAATCGCTTCACTTCCTCGTACCTCGCCAACAATAATCCTTGATGGGCGCATCCGAAGAGATGTCTTTAACAAATCCCGTATGGTAATTTCCCCGGTTCCCTCTACATTTGCATTGCGCGATTCTAAGCGAACCAGATTCGGAACACCGGAAATTTGCAATTCAGCCGAGTCTTCTATCGTAATAATCCTTTCATCTTTGGGAATATAATCCGACAAAACATTTAAAAAAGTCGTTTTGCCGGAGCCTGTACCACCACTTACAAAAATGTTATATCTTGCGCTAATCAGTTTCTCCATAAATCCAGCAATTTCCAGACTGATAGACTCCCGTTCTATCAAATCCTGCATAGTAATCATCTCTTTCGGGAATTTTCGGATCGTAACAATCGGCCCGTTGAGCGCAATCGGAGAAAGAACCACATTTACCCGCGACCCATCTTCCAACCGCGCATCCACAATCGGCGACGCTTCGTTTACAATCCGGTTTGCTTTTGCAACAATCTGCTGAATCACATCTTCCAACTTGCTTTTTGATGTGAAATGTTTTTCCAATCTCTGCATTTTGCCATCTTTTTCGATAAATATGTGCTCGGTTCCATTAATCATAATCTCTGTAATCTCATCGTCTTCTATCAATTCCTGTAGAATATCCAGTTTGCGAAATCCATTAAACAGTTCTTTCCCCAAAGCCATCTTTTCCTGTAACGAAATAGGACTCTCTTTTGCATTTTCTTCCAATACGCAATGAATTAATTCTACCAATTGCTCGTCATCTATTTCCTGCGACAAATCCACTCTCTCTAAAATTTTCTCGTGTAGTTCCTCCGACCTTTCCATCTTGCTTTTCCTCCTGAATGAGTTTTCGCACATACACTGCCATATCTTCTTCTGCTGTAAACCGATGTACCCTGTTCCATATATTTTCCGGTTTTACTTTCTTTATTTCTTCCTCGAACATGCTTAGTTTTTGCTTGGATATGCCATCCTCTAACACCGGCATATAAATCACATCACAACACTCCAGCAATTCAAACAAACCATTTACACAATCACTCAAATCCAAAATCACTGTCTCGTAAGAACACTCTTGAAAAATGATTTTCAAAAGTTTCTGCCAATCTTCCGAAGAAATTCCTTTTATGTCACCGCTCATCAAAAATGGGGGAATATAGTCCAAATTTCCAATCTGTGCCACCATCGCTGCGATTCGCAGCGGTACATGGATTTCCTCCTGATGCATATAGTAGAACAAGTCGCCTAAGTTTCTCCCTTCCGCCCGTACAAATCGCTCATCTACGTCCGCCCGCTCTTCTAAGTTCAAATAGAGAGTTCTCTGCGTTTTTGCAATTTCTTTTCCCAAAGCAATGGCAAATGTTGTCTTTCCCACTCTGTGAATTGGAGAGTACACTGCTATCAATGTTGTTTTTTGAGACTTCACTCCTTTTAAAATACTGCTGTCTGTTCGATTGAAATACGTTTCCAATACCTTTGCAAAAATTTTGTTCGCCGACTGAAACTTGTAAATTTCTGTTTCCTCATTTCCCAAATCCCTGCATTTTTCTTTTGTGAGTACGAACGTATGCTCCGCATTCATTTCCTTTCGCTCCTGATACGAAAATGCTTCATCCACAATCAAAATATGTATGTCTCTATCTTTCCTGAACTGCCAAACACTTTCCGGACCGGTACAAATTTGTACTCTTAGTGAAAATTCGTTGCGCGCGGAAATATTTTCACCAAGACCACTTGCATAACGGAGCATCTTGTCACATATCACAAGATTCTTTTTGCTCACATAAATCAGCCTCGTTCCTTATGAAATTTTTCTCTTGGAATATCTCTGTCTGAAACGACATCGAATGTTTAATAAGTTTTAGAATTCTTAACTTGTACGTGTATTATAACATTTTTCTTTTTCCTGTCCAGTGCTTTTCAAAAAATCGCTGATTTTTGTGAAAAACTCATAAATTTTAGAGCTTTACATTTTCACCAAGTTGCTCAACCCTAGAATTTTCAAGGATTTTGGATGTCAAAAAGTGGTATTTTCTATAATCTTTTTGTCTATACTATTGGTAACTGAAATACATTTTTGAAATGGAGGTACAATATGTCTTTATTAAAAAAAGCACCTCAGGAAAACACTGCTTACAATGAACTTTTAAGAGAAATTGAACGCGTAAAATCACAGATGGATAATGCTTACTGTAACTTTCAAAGCGCAATGGATCCGGATTTGATAGATTGTTATATTTATGAAAGCAATGCTGCTTGGAAAAGATACCGTTTTTTGCTCCGCCTGGCAAAAGAAAGCAAGGTATAGGGGCGGGGGTGTTTTCAATTTTGGGACACCGTTACACGCAAAAGGGGACGTAGTGAAATTCAATTTCACTACGTCCCCTTTTGACTTTTACTTACTTAACTTCAACAAAGTTTCCTTTGTATTTAACTCCGGATTCTCAATCACCATCTCAAGCAGTCTGTTTAAAACTGCCCCGATTTCTTTTCCCGGTTTCATGCCGTTCGCAATCAGGTCGCTTCCGGTAATTGCCAAATCTTTCAAAGATACACATTCTTTCTTCGCCAGTATCTCTTCGTAACACGCTCTCATATCATAAATATTCTGTAGCTTTTCTTCCCGCAAATATTCACTCTGTGCCAATGTATCTGCTTCACGCACTTCTAAATAGTACGGGAACAATTCTTCTCCGATTTTATTCATCGCCCTGCGCACGCGCTTTGGCTCTGCCGGAATACGATAATCATGATACTGTACCAACTTTGTCACTTTTCCGAGAGTGTCATTATCAAACTTTAACCGGTGCAAAATCTCCCTGCACATTTCTGTGCCACGCAAATCGTGCATTTTAAAATGTGCCACACCGTTCTCATCCATGGTTTTCATCTGCGGCTTTGCAATGTCATGGAGCAGCATCGTCAAACGAAGTACCTTATCCGCACGAACCAATTGAATAGCTTTTAATGTATGCTCACCCACATTGTACATATGGTGCGGTGTCTCTTGTTCTGTCTCCATCATGGCGTCAAATTCCGGAAGAAATATCTTTGTTACCCCAAGTTCATATGCCGTCCTTAGCAGTTCGGGATTTGGAGAAACCAACATTTTAATCATCTCTGTCTGAATACGCTCTGCGCTGATATTCGCAAGTGTCGGCGCTAATTTTACAATGCCTGTGCGGGTTTCTTCTTCGATTTCAAACCCCAGTTGCGCTGCAAAACGTACTGCCCGCAAAATCCGAAGTGCATCTTCACCAAAACGTGCTTCGGCATTTCCCACACAACGGATAATTTTATGATTCAAATCTTCCATTCCACCGAAAATATCAACCAGACCCTCGCTGTCATTATAAGCCATTGCATTGATTGTAAAATCGCGGCGAAGCAAATCTTCTTTCAGAGACCTTGTAAATGTCACTTCCGAAGGATGTCTGCTGTCCTCGTACTTTCCATCCACCCGGTAAGTTGTCACTTCAAAAGCGTCCTTGTCCAAAAGCACCGTAATGGTTCCGTGTTCAATGCCTGTATCAAATGTTCTTGCAAACAATGCTTTCGTCTCAAGGGGTGTCGCCGAAGTAGTAATGTCCCAATCATCCGGCACGCGCCCTAAAATAGAATCACGGACACAGCCGCCCACTGCGTACGCCTCGTATCCGTGTTTTTGAAGCGTACCGATAATCATATTCACTTTTTCAGGCAACTGAATTTTCATCCCGATACACCTCTCTTTCATAAATGCGAGTAACTAGGCACCGTCAAATTCCGTGTTGAGTTACTGTTTTCTCATCTTCTTAGTATGCCTTACCCCAGTAAGCCATGTGTTTTGCAGGCTTTCCGCAATAAATACATTTATCCGAAATCATTTCTTCATCTTCAATCAAACAACGTGTAGCAGCTCCGCCTGTAGCGGCTTTCACTTCGTCTTCACATGCCGGGTCTCCACACCAACACGCCTTTACAAGGCCACGCTCATTTGTAAATTTCTCAACCATGTCATCCAAAGTGGTGGCTTCGTAAATATGTGAATTCAAGAATTCTTCCGCTCTGTTATACATATCCTGCTGCATTGTCTCTAAGATTTCACGCAGCTTTGTTGCCACTTCATCCAGTGAAACAAAAATCTTTTCTCGTGTATCTCTGCGCACGATAACTGCCTGATTGTTTTCGATATCTTTTGGTCCTATTTCAATACGTGTTGGAATACCGACGATTTCCTGTTCTGAGAATTTCCATCCCGGACTCTTTTCCGAATCATCCATATTGACTCTGTATCCTGCTGCTTTCAGTTCATCTAACAGCGCATTTGCTCTGTCAAGCACACCTTCTTTGTGCTGTGCAACAGGAATAATGCGGCATTCGATTGGTGCAATGTGTGGTGGGAGTATCAAACCGTCATCATCACCGTGAACCATGATAAGCGCACCCAGACTTCTTGTAGATAATCCCCAAGATGTTTCATATACGCTTTGAAGTTCGTTATTTTTGTCAACGTATTTGATATCAAACGCATCCGGGAAAGCATTTCCGAAGAAATGACTGGTCGCTGACTGAAGTGCTTTTCCGTCATGCATCAAAGCTTCTACAGTATAAGTATCCTGAGCGCCTGCAAATTTTTCATGTTCCGCCTTTCTACCTGATACGAATGGAATTGCCATTGTCTCCTTGTAGAAGTCTTCATATACATGGAACATTTGGATTGTACGTGCTTCTGCCTCCTCATATGTCGCATGAATCGTATGCCCTTCCTGCCACAAAAACTCTCTTGAGCGAAGGAATGGTCTCGTTGTCTTTTCCCAACGAAGAACAGAACACCATTGGTTCCAAACCTTTGGCAAGTCTCTGTATGATTGCACGGTTCTTGCCCACAAGTCACAGAATAATGTTTCTGAAGTCGGACGAACACACATTTTTTCCTGCAAATCTTCCTGTCCACCTTTTGTTACCCATGCAACTTCCGGTGCAAATCCTTCAATATGATCTTTTTCTTTTTGCAATAAATTTTCCGGAATTAACATTGGTAAGTATACATTTTCTACCCCTGTCTCCTTAAAACGTCTGTCCAAATCTTTTTGTGCCATTTCCCAAATCGCATACCCGTTTGGTAAATAGTTAAGGCACCCTTTTACGGTTGAATAATCACATAATTGTGCTTCGCGCACCACGTCTGTGTACCATTGTGCGAAATCTTCGTCACGCGATGTAATCGCTTTTACAAGTTTTTTGTCTTTTGCCATTGCTTTTCTCCTTTTTATAATTTTTTATAAGGAATTAAAAAACGCCGAACGCTTTCATCCCTCCGAAAAGGGACCGAAATGTTCGGCGGTACCACCCTAATTAATTGCAAAACCACTGCAATCCTCTTTTACCATCATTAACGCTAATGTCACGCTGCGCTTTCACACAGTAACTCCAAGGCAGGTTCCACACATTCTCTGCAAGAATCTCTCAGCAAACGATTCTCTCTCTGGGGCACTTCCTGTGTGTACTAATCCTCTTCACAGCCAATTTCTCTCTATTTCCCATAATTCTAGTGAAAATGGGGTTATTTGTCAAGATACTTTTTAAATTCTTCGCCCTCCGGCTCTATCTGAAACTCCATTTTCTGTTTCGTCTTTGGATGAATCAATTCCAACCGGTATGCACAGAGAGCTATCTGCCGCCACGCATTTCCCGCCATCGGCTCTTGCTTCCCATATTTCGTATCTCCAACAATTGGGTGTCCGAAATTCGCCATCTGCACTCGAATCTGATGATGTCTTCCGGTCTCAAGTTTAATGCGCATCAAGCTTCTCGCATTCTCATATGCATCTAACACTTCGTAATGCAAAATCGCTTTCTTTGCACCTTTTTCCGATGCATTACACACTCTCGATGTATTGGTTTTCCCGTCTTTTACCAGATAATCTTCCAGCACGCCTTCCCGAGTGGCAAAAATCCCATTCACGACTGCCTTATAATACTTTCCAAATCCACCGACCTGCTGCACCTGTCTGCTCAATTCCTTGGCAGCAGCAGGCGTCTTTGCAAATACCAGCAGTCCTTCTACCGGCTGGTCTAAGCGATGAACGACTGCCACATATGGCTCTTCCTTTTCCTGCTTGTACAAATAGTTTTTCAACATGCTTACCATGTCCGGCGCCCCGAGTTTCGCAGTCTGCGTAGGCACCCCTGATGGTTTGTAACAAACAATTATAGTTTCATCTTCAAATAATACCTGCAATTTCATAATTTCAACTTACCTGTCTCTCACTTTCTGCATACTTCATCTCTGAAACATCATAACACAAAAGCCTGCAAAAGAACAATTTAACAATCACGAAATTTTCTTTATTTATCATTCATTCTATTTTATAATGAAAGCAAATCTATGCGTTTGAAAGGGAAGCAACTATGGACGCAATTAAAACAATTCATTTGACAAAATCATACGGGAAAGCCCGCGGCATCGTGGACCTTAACCTGACAGTGAAAAAAGGGGACTTCTTCGGATTTATCGGGCCGAACGGCGCCGGAAAGAGCACCACTATCCGCACCTTGCTCGGACTGATTTATAAAAATAGCGGAAGCGCCGAAGTTCTCGGACTTGATATCGAAAAAAATAACCGTGAAATTCTCAGCCGCATTGGTTATCTTCCGTCAGAGTCCGCATTTTATCCGGGTATGCGCGTAAAGGATGTCCTAAAACTCTCGGCAGACCTGCGCAATCAAGACTGCCAAAAAGAGGCGCAAAGACTTTGCGAAAGACTCCAACTGGACACTTCCGGAAAAATAGAAGAACTTTCTTTCGGAAACAAAAAGAAAGTTTCTATCATATGTGCACTCCAGCACAACCCGGAACTTCTCATCTTAGATGAACCGACCGGAGGACTTGACCCTCTGATGCAACGAGAATTCTTTGAAATATTGAAAGAGCGAAATAACGCAGGAACAACTATATTCCTGTCATCACACATTCTTTCCGAGATTCAGCGCAATTGCAACCGCGCCGCGATTATCCGTGAAGGTAAAATTATCGCATGTGACAGTGTGGAGTCGCTCGCAAGGGCACAGGCAAAACGTATCACCATCCACGGCGATGTAGATGTCACTCAACTGGAGGGAGTAAAAGATTTACATTCCTTAGACGAGCACATTACCTTCCTATATAGCGGTGAAATATCTATTCTATTAAAAGCTCTTGGCAATGGAAAAATTGAAGACCTGACAATTGCCGAACCGGACTTGGAAGAAATCTTCATGCACTACTATGAAACAGGAGGTGAAGCATAATGACACTCACCAGACATGAATTAAAGCAATCCAGAATTTCCCTTATGATATGGACTCTGGCAATCGGAGTGTTTTTAGTAACATGCGTCTTTCTGTTTCCTGAAATGAAAGATGAAATGGGTAGCATTAACGATGCCTTTTCCTCCATGGGCAGTTTTTCTACCGCTTTTGGTATGGATCAACTTAATTTCGGTACTTTGATTGGATTTTACTCTATTGAATGCGGAAATGTATTGGGAATCGGCGGTTCACTTTTCGCCTCATTGATTGCAATTTCTGTTCTTGCAAAAGAGGAAAAAGAGCATACCTCTGAATTTTTATTCACTCACCCTGTGAAGCGCAGCAGGGTCATTACAGAAAAACTAATTTCCGTTTTGATACAGCTTGTACTGATGAATGCGATTGTCTACGGACTTGCAGTCGGCTCCATAGCTTTTATCGGCGAGAACATTCCCTGGAAAGAACTGAATCTGCTGCATTTCGCATATTTTCTTCTCCAAATAGAACTTGCGGGCATTTGTTTTGGAATTTCCGCTTTCCTGCGTCGTAAAAGTATCGGCATCGGACTTGGCATCGCCATTGCAATGTACTGCCTGAACCTGATTGCCAATATTACAGAAAAAGCCGACTTTTTGAAATACCTTACCCCATTTGGTTACGCCGAAGGCGCTGATATCGTGACCAACGGAAAATTAAATGCAACTTATGTATGTATTGGAATGACATTCATGGTAATCGGTATCGGAATTGCTTATTGGAAATATCAAAAGAAAGATATTCATTAATCGCACGTTAAAAAAGAGCCGCTCATCTCAAGCGGCTCTTCATTATAATGTCTTATTCTTCAAACACATCCTCTGTTTCTTCGTATTTCTGAAGAATCAATGTCTGAATACGTTCTCTTGTTCCTGAATTGATTGGGTGTGCTATATCACGGTACTCTCCATCAAGTGCTTTCTTACTTGGCATTGCGATAAAAAGTCCTTTTTCGCCCTCTATCACTTTGATATCATGTACTACAAACTCGTCATCTATGGTAATAGATACGACTGCTTTCAATTTCCCTTCTTTCGCAACTTTTCTTACTCTTACATCTGTGATTTGCATAATCTTGCCCCTTTCCTGATATAGCTCTATTCCAGCCCATATCTCTCGCTTTTCTCTACTACTACTTTGACACCGTTTTCACCAACGTGTCTTGTGTTTGCCCGGATTGTATCACGACTTTCAACGATACAATTCTCGATATAAGTATTGTCTCCCAAATATACGTCATTTAAAATAATAGAATTTTTAATCACGCAATTATTTCCGACAAACACTTTCTTAAATAAGATTGAATTTTCAACCGTTCCGTTGATAATACTTCCGCTTGCAATCAAACTATTCTTCACAACCGCGCCCGGATTATATTTTGCCGGCGGCAGGTCGCTTACCTTTGTCTGAATGCTTGGATACTCTTTAAAGAACTGTTTCCTAAGTTCCGGTTTTAGAAAATCCATGTTTGTTTTGTAATAAGAATCCACGGTTGCAACGTTATTCCAATAACCGTCCATCTTATATGCACAAATCTTTTTCAGATTCTTATAACCAATCAGAATATCTTTTACAAAATCGTATCGTTCATCCTCAATACTTTGTTCAATCAACTCAATCAGCAGTCTTCTGCGCATAATATAAATACCGGTAGAAATCAAATTGGATTTTGCAAACATTGGTTTTTCTTCAAAGTCATGAATCTGCATGTCTTCATCGACTCTTATGGTTCCGAAGCGTCTTGCATCTTCTCCTTCTCCCAATTCCTTACATACGACTGTAATGTCCGCCTGCTTTTCAATATGGTACTCTAATACCTTTTCGTAATCCATTTTGTATACGGCATCACCTGAGGTAATCACCACATATGGCTCATGACATTTTTTTAAGAAATCGATATTCTGATAAATTGCATCTGCTGTTCCGCGGAACCAGTAATTATTGTCCGCTGTGATAGTCGGTGTGAATACATACATTCCACCTTGTTTTCGTCCAAAATCCCACCACTTTGCCGAACTTAAATGTTCGCTCAAAGAACGGGAATTGTACTGTGTCAGAATTGCTACCTTGTGCACATGTGAATTAGACATATTACTCAATGCGAAGTCAATCGCACGATAACTTCCGGCTATCGGCATCGCTGCAGCTGCACGTTTACGGACTAATTCTTTCAACTTATTACTGCTTCCACCTGCTAAAATAATACCTACTGCTTTCATGCCTTATCACCTGCCTTTACCAAAGTCTCGCCGCTTTCCAGCACACCATTTGCATAGTCTTCCTGCACTGTCATACCGCTGATGGCTGTATTCTTTCCGATCTGTACTCCGGACGGAATCACGGAATTTTCACCGACTACAACCAATCCGAATGAATAAATGTGTGGCTTTTCTTTATTCAGAACGTCTTCGCCAACCCCCATCCTAACATGGTCGTTGACAACAACATTTTCTGCAATAATCGCTTTATCAATTACGCATCCTTCCTTAATCACCACATCTTGCATGATAATGGAGTCTCTTACCACTGCTCCTTTTTCAATCACAACTCCTGCACCGATTACTGAATTATGTACTTCGCCGTAAAACTCAACTCAGTTACTTATAATACATCTGTCCAGTACCTCTTTATAAGAAATGTTTTGTGTTGGAATAATTCAATTATTTTTATATATTTTCCAATACTCCTCATACAAATTAAATTCAGGAATAATGCTGATTAACTCCATATTAGCTTCCCAGTAGGAACCCAAAGTTCCAACATCTTTCCAATATCCGCTAAATTCATATGCAAACAATCTCTTGTTATTCGTATGACAATACGGAATAATATGTTTTCCAAAGTCACATCCCGGCTCGTCCCGTTTTTGAATCAACGCATCCCGTAGTACCGGCCAGCTGAAAATATAGATTCCCATAGAAGCCAGATTGCTTCTCGGATTTTCCGGTTTTTCCTCAAATGCTGTGATTTGACCATCCTTGTCCGTCACGACAATACCGAACCGATGGGCTTCTTCCATTGGTACAGGCATCGCCGCAATCGTAACATCAGCATTATGTTCTTTATGGAAGTCCAACATTTCTTCGTAATCCATTTTGTAAATGTGATCACCCGATAAGATTAACACGTAATCAGGGTTGTACATCTCCATAAATTCAAGATTCTGATAGATTGCATTTGCAGTACCGGTATACCATTCGCTGTTATCGCTCTTCTCATATGGCGGAAGTACGGTAACTCCTCCCACATTGCGATCCAAATCCCATGGGATTCCGATTCCGATATGTGCATTCAATCGCAAAGGCTGGTATTGTGTCAAGACACCCACCGTATCTACACCCGAATTGATACAGTTACTAAGCGGAAAATCAATGATTCGATATTTGCCTCCGAAGGCTACCGCAGGCTTTGCCACTTTTGCAGTAAGAACACCCAGTCTGCTGCCTTGTCCACCTGCTAAGAGCATTGCTATCATTTCCTTTTTCTTCATGTCTCCACCTCTTCTCAGTAGTTAATATTATTAGTATATCATACAAAAACCTTTTCGTGAATGATTTTAACAAAAATTTTTAATTTTTTGTTAACTTTTTGTGAATATCTTACAAAATAAACTACTTGGTTTTTTTCTGATATCTGTATATAATATATAGGAGAGAATATGGTATTATTACCATTTCTTACATACAAATTTGGATAGGACGTGTAGTTATGTATAAAATCGATTTTAAGAAACCACTTCATGTACATTTCATCGGAATCGGCGGCATCAGTATGAGCGGCCTCGCAGAGATTTTATTGAAAGAAAACTTTATCATTTCGGGTTCCGACTCACAGCATTCCACATTAACAGAACATTTAGAAAACTTGGGAGCCACTATTTTTTATCCACAAAAGGCTTCCAATATTATAGATGGCATTGATGTTGTCGTTTACACTGCGGCCATTCATGCCGATAACCCTGAGTTTGCCGAGGCACAGAGGCAAAATCTTCCGATGCTCTCCCGCGCTCAGCTCTTAGGTCAATTGATGAAAAATTACGAGATGCCGATTGCGATTTCCGGCACACACGGAAAAACAACGACGACTTCCATGCTCTCTCAGATTTTATTGGAAGCAGAAGCCGACCCGACCATTTCAGTCGGAGGTATTTTAAATGCCATTGGCGGAAACATCCGTGTGGGAAATTCCGAGATCTTTGTAACAGAGGCATGTGAATACACCAATAGCTTTCTGAATTTCTTTCCGAAAATCGGCGTAATCTTAAATGTGGAAGAAGATCACATGGACTTCTTCAAAGATATTAATGATATTCGAAATTCTTTCCACAAGTTTGCCTCCCTTCTCCCGGAAGACGGAGCTCTTGTAATTAACAGGAATATCGATGCCATTGAAACCATCACAAAAGATTTATCCTGCAAAGTAATTACATACTCTGAGACACAGGATGCCGATTATACTGCTGCAAACATTACTTTCGACGAACTTGGAAATGCGTCGTTTGACTTGATAAAATACGGAACATATGTGGAACGCATTACCTTATCGGTTGCAGGAAATCATAATGTTTCCAATGCGCTTTCAGTCATTGCTGTGGCTGATTTGCTTGAGATTCCTCTCGATACTATTAAGAAAGGACTTGTCTCTTTCACGGGAACCGTTCGCCGTTTTCAATACAAGGGAGAAAGAAATGGGTTTACAATCATTGATGACTACGCTCATCACCCGACGGAAATCCGTGCAACACTGACTTCAGCCCAAAATTATCCACATAGAGAAATCTGGTGCATTTTTCAGCCTCATACTTATACAAGAACCAAGGCATTCTTCCACGAATTTGCCAAGGCACTTTCACTGGCTGACCATGTGATTCTTGCGGATATCTATGCCGCACGTGAAACAGATACTCTCGGAATCTGTTCGGAAGATTTAGCAGAAGAACTGAAAAAGTCAGGCACCGACGCGTACTACCTTCCAAGCTTTGAAGCAATTGAGAATTTTGTCCTCGAAAAAGTTATCCACGGGGACTTGTTGATAACTATGGGGGCGGGAAATGTTGTAAACATTGGAGAATCTCTTTTAAAATAGAAATTATCCACATTATCCACATTATCCACATAATTGTTATCCACAAAAAAGAAAAGATATCCACGGAAAAATACTTTTGACGTCTCTTGTATAGTGCTATAATACCCCTACCATGAGATAAAAGGCGGTAGATAAGATGAAGACATTAACACTCCGAAACCGTTTTCAGGGCAACAGCATTATTTTGGAAAACGATTTTATAGACAATTATATGACAAAGGCAAATGGAGAGTACGTAAAAGTATACCTTTTACTGTTACGCCATTTAAATATGCCGGATGCCGCCCTGACTATTTCAAAGCTGGCAGATGGTTTGGATTGCACAGAAAAAGATATTCTCCGTGCTTTGAAATACTGGTCTAAAACAGGACTCTTAAATATCGATTATGACGAGACCGGCGCTGTTTGCGGAATTTCCGTAGGACAAGATTCCCTTGACCCGGCTTCGGAAGCGTCAAAAGAGAAATCTACTGCCAAAACGGAACGTTCAGAAGAAAACAAGCAGCTAAGTCAATTGTATTTTGTAACAGAACAGTATCTTGGCAAGCCTTTAACACCTCTGGATTGTCAAAAAATCAACTATTTCTATGATACATTGCACTTTTCAATCGATTTGATTGAATACCTGATTGAGTCCTGCGTGGAGAATGGACGCAAAACCATGCGTTCCATAGAAAAGGTTGCTCTTGACTGGTCTGATAAAAATGTTACAACCGTGGAAGAAGCGAAAGAAATTACTTTCCTTTACCACAAAAATTATAAAAACTATTACACTATTTTAAAAACTTTCGGTATTTCCGGAAGAAATCCTGCTCCGGTAGAAATCGGTTATATGAAAAAATGGTTGGAGGAATATGGTTTCACCATGGATATTATTTTGGAAGCCTGCAACCGTACCATTACGAATACTGCAAAACCTGATTTTAAATATGCAGATTCCATTCTGAAAAAGTGGCACACACAAAAAGTGATTTACATAACAGACATCTCTCGTCTGGATGCCGCTCACGAACAGAAAAAGACTGCGAAACCGACTGTAAAGAGCAACAATCGTTTTAACAACTTTGAAAGCCGTTCTTATGATATTTCTTCATTGGAACAGCAACTTCTTAACACCCGATAAATAAAGGAGATTCATCGTGGCTATTAGTAATACGCAATACAATACCATTTTTCGTAATTACGAGCAAAAACAGATACGTAATCGCGAGATTACGGAAGAACGACGCAAAACGGTATATCAGCAAATCCCGGAAATGGAAACCTTGCACAATTCCATTTCACAGTTAAGTGTCAGACAAGCCCGCAAGTTATTGAGCGGCGATACAAATGCTCTGGCGGACTTAAAAAAACAACTTCAAACACTTTTAGATAAGAAAGCAGAACTTTTGGTTTCTGCCGGTTTTCCTGCTGATTATCTGGAACCCGTTTATGAATGTGCCGATTGCAAAGATACCGGTTACATCGGCAATGAAAAGTGCCACTGTTTCCAAAAGGCAATTGTGGACTTATTATACACACAATCGAATCTGAAAAATATTCTCAAAAAGGAGAATTTTGATACATTTTCATTTGACTACTACTCGGATAATCACATTGACCCTACGACGGGCCGTTCTTCTCTTGCAACGATGAGAGACGCCTACATGGTTGCACATAAATTTGTGGACACATTCCGAGATGATTTTCGCAATCTATTCCTTTACGGAGATACAGGTATCGGAAAGACTTTTCTTACCAACTGTATCGCCAAGGAATTAATTGATAAATCCTTTTCTGTAATCTATTTGACTGCCTATGAGTTATTTGATACCCTGGCAAAGAGTAAATTCGGAAGAGATGATGATGCTGAAACAATGTATGAACACGTTTTAGACTGTGACTTGTTAATTATTGATGATTTGGGAACGGAACTTGCCAATTCCTTTACGGTATCGCAATTGTTCCTCTGCCTGAACGAGCGCCTGCTCAGAAAGAAATCGACAATTATATCCACGAACCTTTCGCTGGAATCCGTTGTTGACATCTATTCAGAAAGAACGTTTTCCCGTATCACAAGCAATTATACAATGTTAAAATTAACCGGTGACGATATCCGCATCAAGAAGAAACTAATGAATAGGGAGGAAGATTAATGACACATCGTACAAACCGCACTTTAGAAAATATGCCTGTAGGCCCTCTTGGCTTCATTCCAATCAACGGTTGCCAGGAACTGGGTAAAAAAATAGACGACTATCTTGTAGCGTGGCGTAAGGAAGATGCAAAAGATATAGAAAATGACGCTGTTTTTGTTGATTACGCAAAAACATCTTACATCATTGATGCAAGAGTTCCACGTTTTGGTTCCGGAGAGGCCAAAGGAATTATCAATGAATCTGTAAGAGGTAAGGACGTTTATCTTATGGTAGATGTCTGCAACTACAGCATCACATACAAATTGTCAGGGAATATCAATCGTATGTCACCTGACGACCATTTCCAAAACTTAAAAAGAGTAATCGCTGCTATCGGTGGAAAAGCACGCAGAATCAATGTGATTATGCCATTTCTTTATGAGAGCAGACAACATAAGAGAAGTTCCCGCGAATCCCTTGACTGTGCGCTTGCACTTCAGGAATTGGTTCGCATGGGCGTAGACAATATTATTACATTTGATGCTCACGACCCTCGTGTACAGAATGCAATTCCGCTTCACGGATTTGAAACAGTTCGTCCTGCATATCAATTCGTAAAAGGTCTCCTCAGCGCCTACGATGATTTGAAAATTGACGGCGACCACATGATGGTAATCAGCCCTGATGAAGGCGCTACAGACCGTGCCATTTACCTTGCAAACGTACTTGGTATTGATATGGGTATGTTCTACAAACGTCGTGACTACACAAGAGTCGTTGACGGACGTAATCCGATTGTCGCACATGAATTTTTGGGTTCTTCTGTAGAAGGAAAGGATGTAATTATTATCGATGATATGATTTCTTCCGGAGAGAGTATGCTTGATGTCGCGCAACAATTAAAAGATAGAAAGGCGAACAGAATCTTTGCTGCTTCTACCTTTGGCTTGTTTACGGGAGGTCTTTCAAAATTTGATGAGGCGTATGAGAAAAGCATTATTACAGGCGTGTTAACTACGAACTCAATTTACCAGACACCGGAACTCCTTAGCAGACCTTGGTACATTAACTGTGATGTAAGTAAATACATTGCCTACATCATTGACACATTAAATCATGATGGTTCTATCAGCGACCTTTTAGACCCAACACGAAGAATTCAGGAAATTGTTGCAAAATACAATTCAGGGGCTAAAATTGATTAATACAATTCAAAAAGAAAAAAGGGAAGCAGAACGAATGCTGCTTCCCTTTTTATTAGAGCCTTTTTAAGATTTCTCCTTCTCTCTTTTGACATGTAAAGAGTAATACCTGCTTTTTGTTTTCTTTTAACCATCTAAGAGTATTTTCCAGACGCTTATCATCATAGTAGACAAACGTATCATCCAAAATGACCGGATACTCTTCTTCATGCAGAATTTCACTCGCCGCCATGCGCAGTGCAAAATAGATTTGCTCAATTGTGCCCCTGCTTACCTGGTCAATGCTAATTCTGCGTCCTTGCGTATAAAGACTCATCCGAAGTTTCTCATCCACAAACAACATTTCATACTTTCCGCCTGTAATCTTCGACAACACCTCCGAAGCCTTTTCGTTGAGCCGAATGCTGAGTTCCTCATGAACATCTTTCGATAATTCTGTCATTCTTTCCATCGCCAAAGTCAAAGCCATGCTCTTCTTTAATTGCCTTTGATATACATCATCCGTTTCAGACAACTCCTCTATCTGCTCCTGCAAATTATCACGCATGGTCTGCTTCTCTTGCAATTCCTGTTGCAAATGTTCCCGTTGCCATAAAAATCTCGAATTCTCTGAATCTTCTTCCTTCTTTCCATTCCGATTCAAACCGCTGATAAGTATAATAATGGCGCTGATTGCCACCACTGCCGCGACTATAATCGGCGATATATCAAACAGAGCCATACCGACAACACTTCCCAGAAAAATACCCAGCAGCAAGACAAACTTTTTCCCCCACCCGGCATTATCTTTCACCGTTTCCTGTGTGGCTGCAAGCTTCTCATCCAATTCTTCTATTTCCTGCTCCAATTTTTGCACATCACGCAAAATATAACTTCTCTCTTGTTCAATGTGCTGTATCTGCTCTTCTCTCTTTTGCCGAAGCTCCCGAATCTCTTTCTCAACATCCTTTTTCTGATTGCGAAGTCTGTTTAATGCACCGTCCAAATCAATCTCACTGTTTCCTGTTGCATAATAATTCGTTGCATAGTTTTGCAATTCTGCCGCCAGATTTTGATTGGTCTCCACTTTCATCTGTCCGACTGCAACCGTATTCTCATAATTAGAAGCCCCAAGCCCATTCAAAATGTGTTCCAAGTCCCCGTGTTCTATGGAAAATTCTTCCCCGTCATCTTCGCAAATCAGGCTGGCACTTTTTCCGTATTTATCAAAATTTCTTGTCAGGGTGAAATTCTTCCCACCGCTTTCAAATTTTAAAACGCCGGAATAGTAATTGGGATTTTCCCATGGTTCATAAATGCTGAAGGTATCATTTGCAGAAGCTCTTCCTCTCCCTCTCTCCATACCAAACAGCATGCTTTTGATAAACGTATGAATTGTCGTTTTCCCGAACTCATTCTCACCATAAAACAGATTGATTCCATCTTCCAGAACAATCCTTTTATCTGAGAACTTGCCGAAATTCTTCAAATAAAGTTCCCTTATCTTCATCCTTATCCCCTTTTCGTTTCCATAAGAGCCTGCACGCCCAAATACAGCGCCTGATATTCCACGCTTGTCTCCTCGAAGCCTTCCAAGCTTTCAATGTATCTTCCCAACAGATTCCCTTCATTTTGCTCGGCTATTTTAGAAAAATCATAGGCAGGTGCCGTCTCATCTACAACCGAGAATACATTTCCCAAAGTCATCATATCCTGTACGTCGAAACTGATATCGGCGTCCCGAAATCCCTTTAGGATAAATTTGTACATATTCTCTATCCCCCACTCTTTCATAAAGTCACGAAGATATTCCTTCAATGCCCCATTTGTAATTGTCTTATCTACCTGCACCTTAGTATGTATGTACTCCCTCTTTGCAAACGGGACAAATTCTGTCTTTACCCCTTGCGTTGTGATTTCCCCGAGGATATATCCGTGTTTTCCTGTATCATTTACGTCTGTCGGTTCCAAGGCTCCTGCATAGATTGCCTTATTTTCCAAAATCACCTGCGGTTTGTGGATATGTCCCATGGCAATGTAATGATATCCCAATCTGTCCAGTGTCTCTTTTTTCACAGGAATATGCTTTTCATCACCGCCATGTGCCAATAAAATTTCATGCTTTTGTTTTCCCATTGCAAATGCATTGTCATATAATCCGTCTGTAATTTCCCGCTGATGGTAACTAAGACCATAAACTGCCGTTTCTAACTCCCGAAATTCGATACACTTTAACTGTGCATCAAAAATAGGATAGACATTTTCGTTCCATGAAAACTCACGATAGTAAGAGTCCGGTTTCAGATAATCGTGATTGCCTACAATAAATACAACCTTTGTCTTGGACAACTTGGAAAACAGATAATTCACTTCCTTTAATTCCCTCATAGGAGGCTGCCTGTGAAACAAATCTCCCGCTATGAGAAGCAAATCCGCCTGTTCTTTCTCACAAACATCTATCACATTTTCAAAAGCCTCCCGGATTTCTTTTGCTCTGACCCCGCTTTGCTCTTGTAACCCATCCGGACTGACCCCCAGATGAACATCTGCTATATGAATGAATTTCATCTCTCTTCCCCTTCTTCATGATGTATTCTAAGAAAAAAGAGCGTGGAAACTTAAAGTTCCACGCCCCATACATCCTATAATTCGCAGTTATTTACTGTTCTTGGGAACGGAATAACATCACGGATGTTAGACATTCCTGTCAAGTACATTACACAGCGTTCAAAACCAAGTCCGAAACCGGCATGTCTTGTTGAACCGTATTTTCTAAGGTCCAAATAGAAACCGTAATCTTCCGGATTCAGATTCATCTCTTTCATACGGGCAAGCAGTTTGTCGTAATCATCTTCCCTTTGGCTGCCGCCGATGATTTCACCGATTCCCGGTACCAGACAGTCAACTGCTGCAACTGTTTTATTATCATCATTCATCTTCATGTAGAATGCTTTGATATCCTTTGGATAATCTGTAACAAATACAGGACGTTTGTAAACCTGTTCTGTCAGGTAACGTTCGTGTTCTGTCTGCAAATCGCATCCCCATGATACTTTATAATCAAAGTTGTCATTGTTCTTTTCTAAGATTTCAATTGCTTCTGTATATGTCACACGGGCAAAATCAGAATTTGCAACATTATCAAGACGTTCTAACAGTCCTTTGTCCACGAATGAATTGAAGAAATTCATCTCCTCCGGTGCGTTTTCCAGTACGAAGTGAATGACATACTTCAGCATGGATTCTGCAAGATTCATGTCATCTTCCAAATCTGCGAATGCAATCTCCGGTTCAATCATCCAGAACTCCGCGGCGTGACGTGTTGTGTTGGAATTTTCCGCACGGAATGTCGGTCCGAATGTGTAAATGTTGCGGAATGCCTGTGCATATGTCTCACCATTTAACTGTCCGCTTACTGTAAGGCTCGTTTCTTTATTAAAGAAGTCTTGTGAGTAATCTACTGTGCCGTCTTCATTCTTTGGAAGGTTTTCCATATCCAATGTTGTTACACGGAACATCTCACCTGCACCCTCGCAGTCACTTCCTGTGATAAGCGGTGTATTTACATACACAAACCCTCTCTCTTGGAAAAATTTGTGAATTGCATATGCTGCCAGTGAACGAATACGAAATACTGCCTGGAATGTATTTGTTCTTGGACGTAAATGTGCAATTGTTCTCAAATATTCAAAACTGTGGCGTTTCTTCTGAAGCGGGTAGTCCGGTGCTGACGCTCCTTCTACCACGACTTCGGTCGCCTGAATCTCAAACGGTTGCTTCGCCTGAGGTGTTGCCACCAATGTTCCTTTTACGATAATCGCCGCTCCAACGTTCAATTTCGAAATTTCTGCAAAATTGTCCATCGCATCATGGTAAACTACCTGCAATGTTTCAAAATAAGAGCCATCGTTGATTACGATAAATCCAAATGTCTTTGAGTCACGGATACTGCGAATCCAACCGCCGACTGTGACTTCTTTATCAAAATATTGTTCACGATTTTTGTATAAATCTCTGATTGTAATTAAATCCATGTCTTTCACGCTCCTTATCCCGTATAGTATACCACGTCCATGACACGGCCGCAACGATTGTTTTTCCTGATAATAGCATTGACATTTCCTGTTTTTGTGTTATACTTCCACTTGTGAGTTCGAAACCCTCCTCACGTAAAACAAAACTATGGAGAGATATAATCATGAAAAACAAAAAAATACTATTCTTAGTCCAATCAGCCTTAATCGCCGCCATATATGTGGTTCTGACGCTGATATTTCGTCCTTTTTCTTTTGGCGAAATACAAGTTCGCATTGCAGAAAGTTTAACGATTCTTCCTGCATTTACCCCTACTGCCATCCCCGGCTTATTTATAGGATGTTTCATAGCCAATCTCTTAGGCGGAGGCGCGCTTCCTGATATTATATTCGGAAGTCTTGCAACCTTACTTGGCGCTGTATTTACATATTTGCTCCGAAAGGAAAGTAAATATCTGGCTCCTGTTCCGCCGATTCTTTCAAACACCCTGATTATTCCATTTGTATTGAAATATGCCTATGGCATAAACCTGCCAATCTACGTGATGGTGGCAACTGTCGGTCTCGGCGAAATCATTTCCTGTGGCGTGTTGGGAATGATTGTTTATTCCGCCTTGCGAAAGCACAAACGCCACTTTTCTTTCCAGTAGCCTCCGAATGCAATCCATTCTGCAAGGATACAAATCGGAATCGCTGCAAAAATGTCCACAACGGAATGTTGCTTTACAAATGCAACGGAAATACATACTAAGAAGCAGAAAGTGGTGACAAGTATCTTGCACCATTTTGATGCTCCTTTTTCTTTTAACCAAGTCGATGCAATTCCCACCGAATATGCCACATGCAATGACGGGCATACGTTCGTACTTGTATCAAGTTTATATAATAAACCGACAATCCATGTGAAAACATTTTTGGTTGTATCAAGGTCTGTCGGTCTTAAATCCTGACGATTCGGAAATACTATGTAAATAATCATCGCTGCAATCTGCGTAACCATAATAAACTTCATGACATTTTTAAAATTGTCCGGGTTATAAAGTGCAAAATATAACAATGTAATCACTATAAGCAGATACCAGCCCACATAAGGAATTACAAAATACTCACAAAACGGTACGATATCATCCAATACACAATGCACCGGATAGCACTTTTGAGCAGGAATTAAATTTTCCGTCAAAAAGTAAAGTGCAAAATACCCTAACCATGCAAGCAAATACAATAAATGTCTGTATTCCGGCTGATTTATTTTTGACAGCCTGAATTTCCTATAATCTACTACCGGTTTTTTCATCTTGGCACCTCCGTAACGTCCTTGTTTGTCAAATAATATTTCTTTGGGATATTTCGGTAGGGAACCACCTTATGTACAGGAAGGTCCCTCGCTATCTTCGTTATCGCATCAGACAAATATTGGCAAATTCTGTCTCTCTCTTCTTCAATACTATTTTCAGGATTATAGACCGTTCCTTCTCCGATATACATCTTCTTCAATTTAGGCGCTATATACATTGGAACAAAGGTAAGCGCTGTCCCTGATTTTTTGTAATGGAGTTTCGCTATGTCCACAAAATTTTCTTGGAATTTATATAAAATATTATTATGCTTCTCATCCTTTTCCGGGAAAATCAGCATGGTTGCCCCTTTTTCCAACAT
Source organism: uncultured Faecalimonas sp. (assembly GCA_964604665.1). GTDB lineage: Bacteria > Bacillota > Clostridia > Lachnospirales > Lachnospiraceae > Faecalimonas. The sequence goes on from CAZRZV010000003.1 coordinate 51,623, forward strand.
CTTGAGACTTGTTTTAAAAGTTGACATAATCCTCATATCATGGTACACGGCAATGGTTCTTGCATTGTTGAAGATACAAACCGCAAGCGGTGTGATAATATACGACAATACTTTGTAAAATGGATGTGTCCACCTTGGTTTCTGGGACCAAAAGTCTTTAAAGGCATATGCCGGAACTTCCTTTCGATTCATCATCTCCCCTGCACACCAGATATAACAATTGTCCGGCATAAACAGTTCCCCGGCAATCGGCCCATTCATCTGCGTATGGTTTCCTACAATGACAGCATTGTCTTTCGGTAAATTTTCCATACCGACTACTTCCATCTTCCCATAAAATAATCTCACAAAAAATTTAATGATTTTATATGTCCCGGTTGTCTTTTTCTTTTCCATGTCTTATTACTCCTTACTAAGCAGGTCTTATTTAAAACCTATCTAATAAGTATAACATATAGGTTTTTTTTTACAATATTTTATAGCCAGTAAAAACTTGTCTTTTTATGTCAAATCGTGTACAATAGAGAAGATAATTAAAAAAGTATAAAATTATTATAATAATTTGGGGAGGTTTTTATTTTTTATGTTTGGTAAGAGACCGGATGGACGCAAAATCAAAAACATTGACCCGATGCAGCTTATTACCGGGTTTTTAATGAAGAAGCGTTATGACTCCATGACAATGTATGAAGATACTTTCAATTGCGAAGCATGGGATGAATACATAAAAGAAAAAAGGGAACAAGGCATTAAGATAGGTTATATGCATATCCTCATTGCCGGAATCGTTCGTATGATTGCATTAAGGCCTCGTCTGAACCGCTTCGTAATGAACGGTAAGATTTACGCCAGACCTAAGATTTGGGTAAGTTTCACAATTCACCCGGAATTACATATTGACAGCCCTGATACCGTGATTAAGCTCTGCTTTGAAGGAACGGAATCCATTTTGGAAATTGCAGAAAAAATTAACGAGGCAATTCGCAAGGAAACTGTTCTCAGAAAAGAAGAAAATGAAATTGATAAACTGGCAAGAGTTTTCACTTCCATTCCAAGTTGTATTTTGAATGTGGTTGTAGGATTTTTAAAATGGATGGACAGACATAATATACTGCCGAAATCCATTATTGAATTCAGTCCGTTCCACACATCCTTTTTTATTACGAACTTAAAATCCCTCGGTATCAACCATGTGTACCACCACACCTGTGAATTTGGTACAAATGGACTCTTCTTTGCAATGGGTAAGGAAAAAACAATTCCCGTGGCAGAAAAAGGCGAAATCGTAATCCAAAAACATATGCCGTTCAGCCTCGTTTCGGATGAACGTTTCTGTGATGGTTTGTACTTCGCAGTGGCACTTCGCGAACTTCGTAAGATTATGCGTAATCCTAAAGTATTGGAAACACCGCTTGAAGCAAAAATAGAAGATGTAAAATAAAACAAGACAGGTCGTTACACCAAAGTAACGACCTGTTCTTTATTTCAGATATGTTAAAAATGTATTTCCGCTTCCGTTCATCATCGCATCCACATCACTAAAAGTCTTGGTGATTACGCCGCCACTATGCGGGTCAAGATACGTAATTGTTTGTGCATCATAACCGACCAGTACAATCGCACTGTCCTGTCCTGTAAGTGCGATAACCGAAATCCCTTTATCAATCAAGTAGCGCATGCTTGCCGACGAACCGTCTTTGATTTGTACCGCCTCACCACAATATTTCTCCAACACTTCCAGCGCTGTTTTATTTTCCAATTCCTGCATCACGTCAGCTGATATGTTTTCATATTGCAAAACTGCTCTGAGACACGCTCCAAGTGCCGTCTCTCCTTGATTTACCTGAAACGAACCAATATTAAAATTGCGATACCACGCCACACGGTTTCTGTCTTCCCAAACATAATTTTGTTTTGGAGAAATCACGACACCGCCGTTGGCCTCAGCAGCTCGGATTGCCTCGCCTGCCTCTTCATATACACCTGCCATTTCTCCCAATGCAAAAACACTGTATTTCAGGTTGCCTGTATTCGCATCAACTTCCATCGTGGTATCTTTGTCATGCAATAACTGTTTTGGTTTCAACACCTTTGCCTTGGTATCTTTCAGTGCCTCTTCAAATACCAGTCGGAATTGCGTTTCCTTGATACTTGTTTGATATGACTGCAAAGAAATCGACTTGTTTTTCTCCTCATTATTCGTAATGTAATCGTCTTCGATCTCTGTATACAGTCCGTCTTGCAGAATCGCACGGTCTATGGTAACCATGTTGCCATCCACTTTAATGCCCAAAAGATATTTATCGCTTTCCTGATAGGTTTTAACCACCTGATTTTTGGAATTCCGAATTTCAAGTTTATACATGCCCAAAGCGCTATTTCCTGACGAGAGCAAGCCGATATCACTTTCTTTTGCGACGCCATACACAAAATCGTTCCGCAAAAATCCAAGCGGTCTGATAATCTCCCCCTGCTCAACCTGAATCGTCTGCTCGGAACCGGTCGCAAAATTAACAACTACCGCTTCTGTATCCGATGCCTGATATCCCATCAACTGTCCATTGTCCGAAGAAACATATTTGTTTTCTTCTAATCCTCCTAACAGGACTGTTTTCTGGTTCTTTTCTAAATCCACCTTACAAAGTTGTCCGCCTGCCGCCATATAAAGAACGTTGTCCTCATTATTATAATAAGCCAATCTGCCCAGTTCTTTTTCAATCATTGCATAAGATGTATTACTAGGGATAAAGGCTTTTTCCTCAACCACGTTCTGCCCAAGATTAAAGTAATAAATGGCTGCACCAGATTCGCCTTCATGACTTCCGCGGTTCATGTATCCATAAACTGCAAATGTAATATTTCCATTTTCTTCCATGGATAAAATTTTTACCGTATGCGCGCGATTCCGATGCCGGATATCTTCTTTCTCCGAATCTGCAAAACCAAATACCAACGCAAATTCACTTTCTTCCCTATTGTAACTCCACAATTCATTTGCTTTGACAAAGGAAACAAAGGTACCCTTACTGTTCGTCTTGTATTGCATATTCGATTTTGCCAATCCCAAACTGATTCCCTTGCTCGTCAAAGTATCCTTTGACCCGTCAAACAATTCCTCCAGCGTTCTGTCATAGGTCACTAAATAATTTTTCCCTTCGGAATGCTGTACACGGAAAAACTCTTTTACATTATGTCTGTCCTTTCCGTCGTGTTCGTTCGTGCATTCGACCTGATAATTCAGACAGACTGATGTATAGGCAGGCTTGACTTCCTGCACACTCCAATAGACTTTTCCGATTAACTCCGGTTCCAATTTCCCCCATGTTACATGTGTCAAATTCGAATGAATCGTCACATGCTGCAATGTAGAATCGTCTCCTTCCGCATTTGATTCCAAAACTTTCTCGATGCTGCCTGTTTCCTTATGTTCCAAAATATTCGCATGCAATGTATCAATATAAGTCATGCATTCCGAAAAATGAAGGTCCGCTCCTTTAATCAAACGCGTATAATAATAAACACTCTTATCCACTTTTAACTCCAATCGGATTTTTAAAAGTGCCTCTTTATTTTCTTCCAAAAATTCTCCCGCAGAGATTTTTACCGTATTTCCGACTTCATCCTTTGTTTGTTCTGCCAATTTTCCTGTCCCGTCAAGACTTAAAATCTGATATTCCATGGACGAAATATCCTGGTCATAACTCTGGATATTGACCTCTATTTCGCCCTTCTCATCAACCGGAACAATGGTCTCACGGACTGCGGAAAGGTTCATTTCCTTTACATGTCCCGCAAGCAGGTTAACATCCTGTCCATTAACCGTAAAAGAAACTGTCGGCAAGGTAGCCGAATTCATGTCAACTGTAACTCCTGCGGTTCCCCTATTTACAAAATATCCCGTCACAAACAACGCAATGATAAACGAAACCGACAAAACAATAATTCTGATTGTACGCTTTTTCATCTATACATCGCCTCTCTTTTCTAACAATTTTCCAAGCATGGGATTAATATTTAAAAATTCTTCACACGCTTTAATCTGCCCCAGATTCTCTTTTTTCTTTCCTGTTTTTACCGCACGGATTAAAATATTCTTCGGCGTATGTTCCATATCAATAAATTCCAGAATCTGTGTATCATACCCGCAGTTTTCCAGATACTCCGCGCGGAGGGCGTCTGTTACGAGCGCCGCCATTCTTTCTTTAATCAAACCATATTTCAACAGTGGCGCTAATGTCTCGTTCTCCATCTGAGCGTTTAACTCATGCTGACAGCATGGAACCGACAAAATCACTTTTGCATTCCAGCCCACAGCCTTATCCAGTGCAAAATCCGTTGCCGTATCACACGCATGGAGCGTCACAACCATGTCTACCTCATCCACGCCGGTGTATTCGGCAATGTTCCCCTCCAAGAATTTTAATTTCTCATAACCATATTTCTCACTTAGGGCATTACAATGAGAAATCACATCTTTCTTTAAATCCAATCCGATAATGCGCACATCATATTTTTTCAATTCGTGTAAATAGTAATACATGGCAAAGGTCAGGTAAGACTTTCCACAGCCGAAATCGAGAATCGTCACTTCTCTGTCCTTTGCAAGCTGTGGCAAAATATCCTCGATAAATTCCAGAAAACGATTTACCTGACGGAACTTATCGTATTTTGTGCGAACAACCTTTCCATCCGCAGTCATAACGCCTAAGTCCTGCAAGAACGAAACTGCAACGCCTTCCTCTAAAATATATCTTTTGCTTCTGTTGTGAGATAAATCTACTGCCTTTGTGCAACCACTTTGCTGCTTTTTCTGAATAGTCACTTTTCCTTTTTTGCTTACCAGTGCGGTTGCCTTTATCGTCTTTGTCTCCATCTGCAATTGCTTAAACTGCGTCATGTATTCCGTAAGAACATCTGCTACTTTTTCCGCCTCATAGTTTTCATGAAATACCTGATTATTCTTATATGATTCGCATTGAAACAAAAGAACGCCCTGTTTTAAAATAGGACGCACTTTTACCTTGGTAATACCACCCTTTTCTTTCGGATTGCTAAGGGTCGCACTTAAAAAATCAATATTTAAACTTTCCCGAAATAATGTGTATAGCTGTTGCATAATAGTCCTCTTGTCTATTCTAATTCAGAAAACCGGTCAAGTTCTTCTCTGCTGCCGGATACAAAAAGTATGTCCCCCGGCCGGAACACATAATCCGGCGTAACTATTTCATTGATATTTCTTCCATTTTCAATCGCAATGATATTGACACCGAATTTTCCTCGCAAATCAACTTCCTTGACTGTTTTTCCCTCAATAACCGACGGGATTAACACCTTGGAAATATTTAATTTTTCACTGAGCTGAATATAGTCAAGCACACGGGAAACTTCCAGACGATGCGCAAGTCTGACTGCGATATCTCTTTCCGGGTACACAACTTCTGCTCCAAGCTTTTCCAAAATCAAACCATGCTCTGCACTGGTTGATTTTGCAATAACGTGCGGAATCCCCAAACTTATCAAATGGAGAGTTGTAAGAATGGATAAGTCCATATGCTCTCCGATACCTACAATCGCAACTTCACTGTTTTGTATTCCTGTTTCTGCCAAAGTCTTTTTATCAAGACTCTTTACAACATATGCACTTTCTGTATATTCCCGCAATTCTCTTATTTTGTCCTCATCACGGTCCATGACAATTAAATCTGCTCCTGACTCAGCAAGCTCCATTGCAAGCGCATAACCGAATCTACCCAGTCCTACTATCCCATACGTGTTTTTTTCATTTTTAGATTTCTTATACATATTTCCTCCTGTTATGAAGTGACTTTTGTCAAGAGTTAATTTTAAGAAATTTTTCTTCA
>CAZRZV010000004.1:0-37245 GCA_964604665.1 uncultured Faecalimonas sp.
GTTCAAGGTCAAGAATCTTAGCTGCTTCACGAACCATTTTATCGATTTCTGCCTTCGGTACTTTTCTTAATTTAAGACCAAATGCCATATTATCGTATACTGTCATATGTGGATATAATGCATAGTTTTGGAATACCATCGCAATATCTCTGTCTTTTGGTTCAACGTCATTCATTCTCTTTCCGTCGATTTCCAAATCACCTGATGAAATTTCTTCGAGACCTGCAATCATACGAAGTGTTGTTGATTTACCACAACCTGAAGGTCCGACGAAGATGATAAATTCTTTATCTTCAATCTCAAGATTGAAATCCTTTACGGCATGAAATCCATTCGGATATACTTTGTTAATGTTTCTCAATGATAAACTTGACATTTATTTCTCCTCCTCTGATAAGTTTTCACTTTAAACTTTCTTTAGTATAGACGAAAAAGGCAGCTTGGTCTATTACCAAGTTGCCCAAAAAAATATTTTTTTACTGTACAATCCGACGAAATTTCCGTCATTTTGAATAAAACACGCATACATGGAATCAAACCAGCTGCTGGTATACATCTCTCTTACCGATTCCCCTGTCTTTCGCAACCAGTTTCATGGCATCTTTCTTGGAAGTTCCCTGATTCAGATAATAATCCATATGCTCCTCGATACTCATTTCCTCCCATCTCGCCACTTCTTCCCGTTTGATTTCCGCCCGGCTTTTCCCTTCCACCACAAGCACGCACTCACCTTTCGGTTCGTTCGTCTCATAATACAAAACCGCTTCTTCCAAAGTCGTTGCAAACGCCGTCTCGTGCTTTTTCGTCAATTCCCTGCAAATCGTAACACGGCGGTTGCCGAGATTTTCTAATAATTCCCGAAGCGTACGAACCAGACGATGCGGTGCCTCGTACAGAATCATCGTTCTGGTCTCCTCTTTCAACTCTCCCAAAACCGCCTGTTTCTCCTTCTTGTCTGTCGGCAGAAATGCCTCAAACGCAAATCTTCTTGTAGAAAGGCCCGACAATGTCAACGCCGTAATGCAAGCCGCCGCACCCGGAAGAGATGTAACCTCAATCCCCGCTTCATAACACATCTTCACCAACTCTTCGCCCGGATCCGAAATTCCCGGAGTCCCCGCGTCCGTAATCAATGCGATGTTCTGTCCTGCCTGCAACTTCTCGACCAGCTTCTTGCCCTTTTCTATTTTGTTATATTCGTGATAACTGGTCATCGGTGTCTTGATTTCAAAATGATTGAGAAGCTTTATGCTATTTCTCGTATCCTCTGCCGCAATCAAATCCACCTCGCCCAAAGTACGGACAACCCGATATGTCATATCTTCCAAATTGCCGATTGGCGTTGCACACAAATACAATTTTCCTGCCATTTGTCATTCCTTTCTACTTCATGCCGTATTCCACTAACAGTTCATCGTTATAAACGCCCACATCCTTGTATACAATCAACGGTCTTTCCACCGTCATGCGCGAGTTCCCGCCGCGGGAGCCCTCAATCAATACCATATTCGGTTCCTTGTCGATGAAAGGATGTACCATACACATTCTCTTTGGCTCAATGCCTGCCTGTACCATCTTAGACAGAATCTCCGCTAAGCGGAACGGGCGATGTACCATATAAAACCGTCCTTTCGGTTTCAGCAGTTTCGCACTCTCCCGCAAAATATCATCCAACGTACAAAGTACCTCATGCCTTGCAATCGCCTTCGCGTCAGACGCATTTGCAATTCCATGCTTTCCTATCATATATGGCGGATTTACGGTTATGACGTCAAAAGAGACAGGTCCGAAGATTTCGGCTGCCTCTTTGATATCCCCTGTTACAATTTTCACTTTTTCCTGCAAATGATTATATTCGACACTCCTGCGTGCCATATCAGCGCTTTCTTCTTGGATTTCAAGTCCGGTAAAATCCACTCCCTCTGTCTTTGCCGTAAGCAAAATCGGGATAATGCCCGTTCCGGTTCCCAAATCAAGCGCCCTCTCATTGTACTTTACCTTAGCAAAATTAGAGAGCAGCACCGCATCCATCCCAAAGCAAAATTTCCCCGGATGTTGAATAATCTCGTAGCCATTCACCTGCAAGTCATCTAAACGCTCTTCCGGTTTCAGATTGATACTCATCTGACACTCCTTTATTCCTTCTCCAATGCGGATAACTCCCGCATTTCTTCTTTGCTCAATTTCATGTCGCTTTTCTTGCGTCTCGGTTTGAAACGAAGTTCACTCGCCTTATATTCATGGATTTCCTTTTCATCATCATCCATCGTTACAACCACTTTCACAAGCTGACGAAGCACGCTCACACTCGACACTTCTCCTTTTAACCCTGTCGGTGTCGTCACATGGTCGCCGATTGCAGGCAAATGACTGTTGAGTTCTTCGTAAGTCTCTTCCTCGTTTGTGAGACAACACATAAGTCTTCCGCAGACACCGGAAATCTTCGTCGGATTCAAAGAAAGATTCTGCTCCTTTGCCATCTTAATGGATACCGGTGCAAATTCCGATAAATAGGTACTGCAACAAAGCGGTCTTCCGCATACTCCAATCCCGCCCCGAATCTTTGTCTCATCACGCACACCAATCTGGCGAAGTTCGATTCTGGTACGGAAAACAGCTGCCAAATCCTTTACAAGTTCACGGAAATCAATCCTTCCGTCCGCCGTAAAATAGAACAAAATTTTATTTCCGTCAAATGTATATTCCGCATTAATCAACTTCATATCTAACTCATGCTTGCGGATTTTCTCCAAGCACACATCATATGCTTCTTTTTCCTTTTCGCGGTTCTTCTCTTCATTCTTCTTATCTTCCTCCGTAGCAATACGAAGTACGGATTTGAGCGGTTGCAGAATCTCCTCGTCCGGCACCTCCCTAGGCGCTGTCACAACACTTCCGAATTCAATCCCGCGTGCTGTCTCTACGATGACCTTATCGCCCTTTTTAATATGAAGTTTCCCGGGCGAAAAGAAATATATTTTCCCCGCCTGACGAAATCTTACCCCAATTACTCTTGTCATACTCTAGTTCTCCTTTATCGTAAGCAGCAGCAATTCCATCGTCAAATCAAAATTCACATTTGCCTTGAGTCTTGCCTTTGCCTTTTCGATACTGTCCAAAATTTTCTCAAGTCCTTCATAAGAACTCTTTGCCGCTTTTGCCTTAATAAACTTCAGCTGGTCGCCAAATACAAGACCATCCACATCTTTGGTTGCCTTGTAAAGCAAAACGTCGCGGTACCAGCTTGTCATAATATCCAAATAATCTGTCACTTCTAATTTATATTTCTGAATCTCTTTGATAGCCCCTACAATCTCATGCAATTCCATCTCATCAAGATACTTCATCAGCTTAGTTGCCTCATCCTTAATCTCATTGAAATGCTCTGATTTTGCAAGCATAATTGCACGTCCGATATTCCCCTGTGCAAACGCCGCACAAAACTCCGCCTGATAATCCGGAACCTGCATTTGCTCCATCAAATACTTCTTTACCAATTTATTCTTAATATTACGAAGTTTTAGCATAACACAACGCGAACGGATAGTTGCAAGAAGACTGTCCGCATTCTCTGTCAAAAGAAAGATAACTGCATACTCCGGCGGTTCCTCAATGGTCTTTAAAATTGCATTCTGCGCCTGCTCCGTCATCAAATCCGCTTCCGGCACAATATAAATCTTATACGGACTGCTATACGGCTTAATCATAATATCACCGTTTATCTGCTCCCGCACATCATCGACACCGATAGATGCCGGCTTCTCATGCGTTACGGTGATAATATCAGGATGATTTCCACTCTGCGCCTGCAAGCAGGAACGACACTCTCCGCAAGGCTCCGATTTGCCCGATTCACATTGCAATGTCATGGCAAACAGCTTCGCAAGCAGTTTTTTCCCTGAGCCTCTTTGTCCATTCAGTATATATGCATGGGACACCTTATGCTGCTCTACTGCATCTTGTATATATTGAATAATGTCTCTATGTCCTACAACATCTTTAAATCCGCCCATGCTACAACCTCCTTTTCAAGTATCTTTCATTATAACATGATTTATCCTGCCGTGCTACATTTTATCCTGAATTGCTCTTACAATTTCCTCCACACACGTTTCCCTGTCTTCATTTAAAAATCTACGCCCGATTCCTGCTGCCAGCAATTTTTCCTCCGAAAAATCAGCCGCATCCGCTAAAAACCTGCGACATAACTCTTCATATTTAGGCTGTGGCTGCTTTTTCTCACGCTTCAGCGCTCTCGCTAACCGCTCGCCATCTTCCACTTCAACATAAATCGGAACCAATTTCTCCGCTCCGAGATACTCGCGCATTCCCTTGTATGACTCCGGCGTGCCGATTGCAATATAATTATCATCCGAATCAAACTGCCCGTCATCCGCCGTGAAATATTTCCAAATGCCGTGTACCGTATGGTACTGCCTCAATTCAATTACTTTTCCTGCTTCCTGAAATTCCCGCAATTTCATATCATCCACAAAATGATACTCCACACCGTCCTGCTCACCCTCGCGAATCGGACGCGTGGTATAAATCACTATCGGCTTCAGGCTTGGCAGCGCCTCTTTCACATCCTTATAAATGCTGTCCTTGCCGGACGCACTCTTTCCCATAAGATAAAATATCTTACCCATTCTCGCTCTCCCGGTAGTCCTATCGAAACTACCCTCTATTCTTTCACAATCTTCACGATACGGCTGGTTCCAAGTCTCTCTGCTCCTAATGAAAGAAACTCCTCTGCATCTTGTATAGAAGAAATGCCACCCGCCGCCTTCATCTTAAGCCCCGGCGCAATGTGAGCGGCAAACAGCACAATATCCTCTTTTGTCGCCCCTCCGGTGGAAAATCCCGTACTCGTCTTAATGTATTCTGCGCCTGACCTTGACGCAATCTCACACATTTTAATCTTCTCTGCATCGGTCAGAAGACAAGTTTCAATAATTACCTTTAATAACCTTCCGTGACAGGATGCTTTCACTGCCTGAATTTCTTCCAAAAGTTCATCCCATTTCTCTTCCTTCACCCATCCGAGATTGACTACCATATCAATCTCATCGGCTCCGTTGTTCACCGCATCCTCTGTCTCAAAACATTTTACCACCGTGGTATTGTATCCGTTGGGGAAACCGATAACGGTACAAATCGGGAGTTTCTCTCCCACATACTCTTTTGCCCTTTTTACAAAACTCGGAGGAATACAGACAGAAGCCGTCTGATACTTTATGCCATCATCACAAATCTCTTTTATCTGCTCCCATGTGGATTCCTGTTTTAATAATGTATGGTCCACTTTGCTGAGAATTTTTTGAATATCCATAGTCGTCTCCTATTTTTCTCCAAGCTTATGAAATTTGAAGTTACGCTCATAACTCCGATAGAAAGTCCCCATGTTGTTAAACCCGCACTTCGTCGCAATATCGCTCAAAGATTTCCCCTGATTTGCAGGGTCATCTATCATTTCCACTGCCTTTTGAACCCTGATATCATTGATAAACACCCGCAAATCTACATTCAGCCTTTTACTGATTTTTTTGCTAAGCGCCTTCGGCGAAATGTAAAACACCTTCGAAAGCGTCGAGAGGTTGATGTTCTCCTGATAGTGCTCATAGATATATTGAACCACATGCGCCACCATGTCGTCATCACCCTTTTCACTTCCGTCTTGATTCGCCGTCCCATAATGCTCGACAATGTCAGAAACTAATTGACAGGCAAGCCCAACCTTCTTCAATTCCGTCATCTTCTCCTGAGGAATCGCTATCATCTTCCTAACACGCTTATAAAGAATCTTGTTGTAATCCGAATCCATCAGCCATCTCGGAATCGTCTGTTTCGGATACAGGGAATGAAACGTCCGAAGATATCTGGTTCCAATGTGAAAATAAAAAATTTCCGCTTCTCCGTCAATCTCATAACTATGATTTGCCATCCCCTCCACGACCGCAATCTGTCCGTCTGTCAGCCTCATACTTTCCCCTGCAATATTTACCATGACCGTGCCCTTTACGACACCATAGATTTCTATCGCTCTGTGAAAATGAACATAATATCCTCTGCCGATATACTGTTCCCCCGAAAATCGGGTCGCCTCATCTCTCTCTATTTCATTTTTTCTTTCATCACTCGTCATGCTTTTCATATACTACTTCTCGTCTCTTAACATCGGCATGAAAATACCGCCCTGTACACTCCGCGCTTTGAAATAATAATATACCCCTGTCTCGGTATCGTACCAATCGCCAAACGGCACTCGTTCCGGAGCATTTTCCAGATAATCGGCAATCGGAGCAATCAGCTTCTGTGCTCTCTCTCTGTCAGAATCCATTGCCACGCACCACAAAATCCAGTCACTCTTTGTATAGGCTCTTCTGCTGTCAAGCGGTATGCCGTACTTATTCAACTGTTTCTCGTAATAAGCCAATTCTTTCTCATAGACTTCATCAGAGAATAAATGACAGTTCCACAATTTATCCCAAACCAGATTGTATTTCAAACTCCATGTCTCAGGACTTCCAAACGCCAACACATAGTGGTCACCTGCTAACGCTCTCTTTTCCCAATCTGCCGCCATCTCTCTGGCTAATGCATGGTGCTTCTTTGCTTCTTCCTGTTCTCCAAGCATCTCTGCAAGCATTGCATATCCTTCAATACCCATGATTGCTTTCGCTGACAGGTTTACATTGTGCTCCAAATGTCCCGCAAAGTCGTCTGTACAAAGCTGGTCACCCGGGTCACTTCCGAATTCAATCAGGTAATTTTTCCACTGTTTTAAGATATCCCAATATGGTCTTGCAAAATCCACATTTCCGTCTAATCTGCACACTTCTGCAACCATAACGAGCATATTACCACACTCTTCCACCGGCATCTGATATCTGATATCATAAATGTCACTGCCTGCCGGATACATATAGAACGGAGGATAGACACCGTCATTTCCGCCGCCCCAATTTCCTTCTTGAGTTCTTGCCTCACGGAATGCGTAAACTTGTCCCCATGCATAAGGATATCTTCCGACATCATGCGGAGCAAAATCATATTCCCACACATCACATGCGGCAAATTTGAAAATCGGTCTGAGCATTCCCTTAACATACTCTGTGTTATACAAAAGGAATAACGGCGCAGACGGATAGCTCACATCAACCGTACCGATACATCCGTTAGAACCATTCTCTTTGGATAAGAAAATCACATTGCCCTCTTCATCGGAAATCAATTTGTGCGCTGTGATTGCCTGGCGATAACTCATGTTACAGAGATATGCATAAGATTCACCGCCTATCTTGCGTGCTTTCTCCTCAATCTCCACATCCAAAGTCGCCGCCTTCTTCAATGTCTCGTCTTTATCTGCAAATGCCGCTGATATCGCATCTAAAATGGTCGCATATGTATTTGTCCAATAGCCCTTTCTCCATTGTCCGAAATAGTTAATAGAAAGGAGTTCGTCATATGCCAAAATGATACTTGCCTTGTCTTCAATCTTTGTCTTAAAATACATCTCGCTGTGAGTGTCATCATACCAAATCTCGGCATTCTTCTCCTGCGATGCTAAGTATACATAACCCCAGTCAATAGGAACGACATCATCACTTCCGCTAAGCGGAGTCTGGCGCACACGTCCCATCATACCGTAGGTATAATCATCACGGACACCCTTGAATCCCATGACTCTTCCCCTATTTCTCTTAACCAGCTCTGATGACACTTTAATCATTACTTCGACATTCGAAGCCTTAGAGCCATCTTTCTTTTCCACCTCAAAGTCCACATACGTACATGGACGGGATGTCAAAACCAAATCACTCAATACAAGTGGTGATGTAAACCGACATTTAAACTTCACATCTTCATTTTCAAAGGTGTACTGTGTCGCTGTCGCTGTCACATCTATTGATGTCTGTGGCAGAATATAATCTGTCTCACGAAATCCTAAAAACACATATTTCTTGTCGTCAATAATTAAATATCCCCGCATTTTCTGACTTGCACCGCTCCAGTGCACCGGGTCGTTATCGTACAAATGGTCTGAAGATGACCAGATTGAAAAAAACGGGTCATGTGTGATAAGTGGTATGCTTGCCGCTTTGTTGATAATCATAGTAAATTCTCCTTTTTATGTATTCTTAATCCTATGCAATATTTTACTTGATTTGTGTAGAATAAACAAGTCACTTTTGCCTTTACGTTAAAATAAATGTTGAGAGGCGAAAAAAGGTGGAACCCTGACGGATTCCACCTCTAATTTATTCTTCTTTTCCCGTTGTTACCGATTCGTCAGTACTTTCGGTAGACTCAGTACCTGTACCTCCACCTTCTGGCGTTTCGCTAGGGGGAGTAGATTCAGTGCCACCGCCAGTGTCAGGCTCCGGCTGAACCTCTTCCTCTACCTTTACTTCCACTGTAAAGATATATTCCTCGCCCTCGTATACGGCCGTAACTGTGGCGGTTCCTGCTGCAAGTCCGGTAATCTTGCCGTCTGAATAGAAATCAAATCTGTATCATCTGTGGTATATATTACATTACGCTCTTGCCTCTTAAGCAATGTTGTAGTAATGTTTTTCGTTTCACCTACAAATACTGGTGATTCCACATTTGCCCTGAAGTTTCTGGCAAACTTGATGTACGTATAATCTCCCGTGTAATTGCCGTCTACTCGGAATCCGGCAGTTACAGGAACATCAATATAATCTTCCTCTGTTCCGCCAAAGTGCTCTGTGACACTGATTTCCGATTGTCCCTTCCAAGAAAGTATTCTACCATCCAGCATAACTTGTAATTTATCCGGAGCAGTACGCTTCACAGAAAGTTCAAGTCCCTCTTCCAAAAGTTTATCAAGTTCCGTTTCATTCAGCGAACCGCCAAAAGTCTTCCATGGATCTCCCCACACAGGACTTTCTCTGTAGGACTGTACATTCCAATTATCACGGGCAATACCATTATTTGGTGCATTGTTAACTATTCGGAAATGCACCTCTCTATTATTTCCAAAATTCAAGGTAATAACCATAGCAAATGGTCCATCGGTTTCTACCATTGAAGAAATCGCAGAAGCTTTTATGATATCTCCTACTCCCATTGGTTCATTTAGACGCACGTTCGGACTTGTGGAGTTTTCAGCATTATTCTTAATTCTTAAGATTCCCAGTTGCTGCAATGAGAGGTCTACTGACTCATTGAGTCCTTCTGTGTTAAATAATGATTCACTCGTCGCAGTTGCCTTTACGACCGGGTTCACTGTGCGAATCGTAAATTTCGCTGTTCCGTCCAATCCGATTTCAATCGGTTGTCCGTCTATCTTTAGGGTGTCGCAATACATTGTTCTGTC
The DNA here is from genome assembly GCA_964604665.1 of uncultured Faecalimonas sp. Lineage (GTDB taxonomy): Bacteria > Bacillota > Clostridia > Lachnospirales > Lachnospiraceae > Faecalimonas. The sequence continues at coordinate 9,344 of CAZRZV010000004.1, forward strand.
AGCCGGTATTATCAATTCGGCTTCATCTCCGACATTGTATGTTCCCGGATTCTTCACGGTAATTCCTAAGCCCTCCGGCTGCTCAATCGTAATCGTAGCCGGTTCCCCGATGATTCTATATGGAACGTTCACACTCGCGTTATCTGCAATTGAAAGTCTGATTCCACAAGATCTTACCTCTGCATCTGCCGGTATAGTATATTTAGAGCCTGCCTGTCTGTAATCATATATCAAGGCAACTCTTTCACCGCCTTCTACTCCTGGAGTCGTATCAAGAATCAACTGAATTTCCGAGCCGACACGTCTCATCATATATTCCAGACCGGTTCCCTCAACTGCTCGCACTTCCTCTTCGGTCAGCCATGCTCGGTGTCCCCATCCTGTGCCTTTATTATTTACACTTTGAATCATCCACTCTCTGCGTTGCACCGTATTGTTTGCAATATCCTTATCATCCTGCAGGATAAGACGATAACTGATTTCTTCCCACTGATTACCGGTGGTAAAGAACTGCATCGACAATATTGCCTGGTAATCGAGTTCCCGGGTCTTCATACTTGGGTCATATTTTGCAACAACCGCAACTGCCTGACTGTTTCCAAATTTGAAAATATTGCTCGTATCAATGCCTCCATCAGGCAGTTTTGTTACATGCAGCATATTCAGAGCCTGCGCCGTTGCATTCCACGTTGACTTCTTCTGGTCTCCCCATGTTTCCATAGGCTTAATCACATCTTCAAACTCAGCTTTGATTGTATGGTTCGTTCTGGTAATGGTAAATGTGTAGGTTCCGTCTCCATTGAGATCTTTCACCTCTTTACCATCCCAAGTTACCCTTCGCAAGTATGTGTTTGTACCGTTGCCCTCTGCTTTTACAATGTCTTTTCCTTGTACTTTTATCGTGACATGATCACCAAGTTTGACATCCTTTTCCGTCTTCGTGTAATCACCGTTTACTGCAACTACCTGAATACTTCCAACGTTTGAATCAACTTCCTTATTCAAGGAAATATTATCACCGCTAAGGTAATAACGGGCATTAATTACCTTTCCTTCATTTCCGTCGATTCTCAACTCCATTTCTGCAGTATTCTGATTGGTCACAGCCTCCCCTTTGCCATTCGTACTAAGGTCATATGTTACTTTCTTTACGCCGTTGATGTAAGTTGTCACCGTTTTTGAAGCTGCATCGTATGTTGCAGAAAATTCAACTCCCTCGGCACTTCTTATCTTTTCGATTTCTACTGCACTAAGCGGGTAAGTCGGGTAACGGTTCCAACTCATCACCGGCTCTCCATTTTTATCATAACTTGTCGTAAATGTATTTTGTTGAAATGCCAATACTTGTATCTGATAGTGGTCCGGATTTTTATACATATCATCATTATCCACTCTGACCATGAATTTTTCTCCGTTGTTAAACGCAAATCCTATCTGCATTGCAAAACTGTCTTTTTTCGGGTCATCATCCCTTGCACGAATTGCGGCGCCTGTATACTGGTTGCTGCTAGTTGTTAAATCATAAAGCAAACCGGTTCTATCCTCTTCCTCCTGGTCAGGATTATACACACCTAACGCGGCCATGGTTCCAAACATCTTGTCTACTTCCCAATTCTTGGCGGATACCTCATCAGTTTGATCATTCGTCTTGACACCATACCTAAATAAGTTCGACGTTTTTACAAATCTAGACTCAATTTTATACACAGCTTCCCTCAAAACAAGCTCATAAGTAACTGCTGCATCCATGTCTATGTTCGCCGTCACTATCTCATCGTTAATGATAAAATAGTTGAAAGAATATCCTTCAGCCAGGTCAATTGTCAATCTTATCTCGTCACCGATTTTTGCAGGATTTCCCGGATTTGTTAGATTCTCCCATATCAGGAGTCCTTGATTCTGATCAGTTTTCACACTGATATCTACATTTCCAAGCTCAAACGGGAAGATTATCGTCTTACCTGCAGTCGCTTTCAGTCTCATGGAAATCTGTGCGAGCGGATTTACTTTTATGAGTGCAAGTCTGTCTTCTGCGATATACGATGTTAAATCAATAGTCCGTGAAACTCCTCCAAGGGATACTTTTACCAATCCTCCCTTTACTGTTTCCACACTGAAATCAGTTCCTGTCGCTCCTGATAAGGTCGCAACCTTGACAGTGCCTGACATCACATTGCTATAACTTGCACCGTCATCGGAACCTACCAGATAAACCTCGTTGCCCACTAATTTGAATGTTATGATATCTCCTGTCGTATATCTGAGACGAATCCACGCTTCTTGCTGAGTTCCGTCCAATGACATCTTCGTGTAAGTATATGTATCACCTTCCGTGGCAAGCCATGATGATTCTCCACTTCCCGGAATCGTTACTCCTAATTTGCCATAGAATTGGCCATTCAACAACCAGTCTGAATTGTCATCAATTGCATCCCAGAAAAGACTTCTTCTGAATTTTGCAGCAACAATCTGGTTCTCATAAATAATTGCGTATTTTGAGCCATCTTCCTCGATTGCAGTTCCGTCTGGTTCTACTATAAGTTCATCTGCATCCTTACGGACAAACTGCCCGATATTTACCTTTTCAGGTGCATATCCCCTGTCACCTTTTACTGTAATATCAGCCGTTTCATCCCCCAAAACGCCTTCAAAATCATACCTGTAACTGTCTTTATCTACAGAAACCGTACCATTTTCATAGTCTCTGACGTCGATACTTGCGCCATCCACCTGTACGGCAAAATCATATTCTGGGTCGCTCATATTTTTGCCAATGCTATACTTGTAAAAACCTTTTGCATCCGTAGTCGTTAAAACGCCGGTTACATTTTCATTGATATCTGAACCTGCATCAAGGTATCCTTGCTTCTTCAGGGACTCACTGTCTGACCCTGCCTGCAAATTCGCCTTTGTGGTAATTTCCTTGTCACCAACAAAAATCCTAAGCTTTCTACCTTGTCGAACCAGTTTAAAGTCTACACCGTCACCAACAAGGTCTGCCAATATCTTCTTGTCTTCTTCATTTGTGTCTTTGAATTGATAAATACATGCCCATCCATAGAAGCTCTTTTCGTCATATGACTGTACTTCCCAGCCCCTTCCGTTTACATTACACAAACGGAAAGCTGTCTCCTTGTTACCGTTTGCAGTACCATCGCTATTGATGTCAAATTGGAATCCCAAAACGAGCTGATAACGGTCAGTGTTGTTCGGAGCCTTTGCTCTTGCCTGAATCATTCTGACATTGTCAACGGTATATACTTTACCACTCGTTAAGTCGTCGCCCAACGTACCCGTAGCAGTGACATGTATATTTCCGAAGAGCTGACCTTCTACATTCCATCTGTCAGCTTCACTAATATAGGCTTTGGCAAAGTTTGCTTTGACAACGTACTTCAAATCCTCTTGCGCCGTATTCTCGTTCTTCTTCGCCAATTTGTTTGTGCCCAGAGAATCCAATACCAGACCCTCTATGCCATCTATCATCAAACTGTCACATGCATACTTTTGGGTATATTTGATAGGTAAATTATCTTTGTAATAATTCACCCTGTCGGTGGTTTCTGTTATCTGGTAATCCTGCGTAACAAGACCATACTCTCTGAAACGAATGTCTTCCTCAGTATGGCCCTTCGCTGCGAGCGTAACCTGAGATTCCGGATACAGGCGATAGTCATTTGCGTCCTCAAAGTACTTCACCGACTTTTGTCCCAGTGACGACCTAAGCCTCTGCAAGTATATATCTTGCTTGGTGTCTCCGATAGACGAATACGTAATCTTATCGTCCGTGGATTCTGCGACCACTCCATTCTTCGTATATGTTTTTTCAGTTTTAAATGCATCTTTTACAAAAATTTCATGGGTTCCTTCAAATGCCTCATGTGTTTGTTGCTTTGCATATGCCAACGTCTGATATGGACGTTTTCTTGTTCCTGCCCATGCCAAATCATTTCCATTGTCCGGGTCTACCCATGTAATTTCTCTCTTACAACATTCTTCAATGTTTCTTTTCTGGTCGATTTCTTTAGTAGGAGTACCTTCCACTGTAATACCATCTTTGGTAATCCAGTACGGAACCGCCTCGAAATCCTTTGTGTAGAATGATTCTGGTACATTTCTGATAGAATATGTCATAAAGTAATTTGATAAATTACAGAAATTATTCTCCGGGGAACGAAGAGATACCGATTTTGTCGGGTCGTTCGAAAGCTCGGCTAATTGTTGGTACACTACCCTTGATTCATATACTTTCGTTTTACCATTATAAGTAACTTTAAATCCGATTTTTTTATAGTGTAAATTATCAATAGATGATACAAAACGGATGGTTGCTTTTTTTAAGGTGGCATCATCCACATCTTTTGTCTCTCCATCTACTTGTACATCAATATTATCCAGCAAATATCCCGAAACCTGTGCTTTCATGGTTAACATATGCTTCGGTAAAAATTTTGCATAATATGTACGACCCGATATAAATTCACTATATCCGACCGTTTTGTCCTCGTCGTTTGAAATTTCATGATACCATCCTGCAAAAAGGTAATCCGGATGTGTCTTGGACACCGGTGCTGTCTTGCTCGAACGGCTTGCCTCAGCGTCTTCAGCCGAGAACTCCTCCCATACTACTTCGCACGCCCCATCTTTAGTCGTAGGGCACACAGTTTTGTCTGCAAAAACATACATCATAACTCCTGCCATACACAACAACAGTACCGCAGCAATCACTATAATCTTCTTTTTATGTTTCGCAAGACGTCCCATTGCCTCTTTCATTTCTTTCTCCTCCTTTTGATTGTGCAATGCTTTTCAAATGAATTATACTACAGCAAATTCTCATCAAAGTCGTCGCCGTCTCCTTCGCCTGTTTCCCCGTTTATCAAAGAGCAAACAATGATGTCTTCTTCATCATAAATACGTACTTTTACTTCTGGTTTGTGATACTGCATTTTCTCTCCTCCTCAAAATAAATATACTTATTTTTTATGCAACGTCCCTAATAGGGTACTACTCCAATTTATTAAACCTTTACTCATATCATTCTACTCTTATTTGTATTTTTTTGCAAGATGTTTTTTTACTATTTGAAATTCCACCCAAACTATTGACTTAGAGCCAAAAAGAGGTGGACTTTCGTCCACCTCTTAAAGAGCTGATTGCTATATTATTTTGCAAGAATTCTGATTTCAGATAATCCGATTGTCTTACTATTTGGATTAATAGTAACTTCAACCTTTGATGCTTTTCTGCTATTATCGAATTCCACAATCGTTGCTGAACCCGGTTCTACGTAATTGCCGTCCAGATGCTTGAATGCTACCTGATCTTTTCTGGTCATCATAGTTCCGTTTTCATCATACAATACAACGCTTTCAACCTCTGTGAAGCACTTAGCTGCTTCTCTTGAATTGTAAATCATAACTGCGCCGACATTCATCGGTGTGTTCAATGTGAATGTGAATGTTGTAGTAGAAGTAAATGTACATTCTTTTGCAACGTAATTCATAAATGAAGCATTATTTGAAAGACCGTTAGCACCTCTTTCGATAGAAAGGATTCCATCTGTCAATGCACCGATTTCACCTACGCTTGCACTTGCTGTAACTGTTGTGTCCTTAGCAATGTTCTTGTACTCACTGTGAAGTTCCATCTTCGGTTGCAATGTATTTGTAGGTCCGTTTGCATACAGTACGTCTGTACCGCTTGAATTCTTCACCCAGATCAGTTCATCCATTGCATAGTTTCTTGCATATACGCTTGAATTATAGTCTGTATGTCTATGATATACGATATACAATTGTTCGCCTACATGTAAGATTGAGTGATGTCCTGTACCATGAGAGCCTCTTGTCGGTGTACTTCCCGCATCTTCTCCGGAAAGAACGATACCACCTTGTGCTGCTGTCAGTTTTGTATAGCTTCCCAACATAGAACTTGCAGTTGCCTGTACTACCTTATAATTATTTGATGCATAATCGTTAACTGAGAATGTCAGGTAATAGGTACCATTATGCTTAATCATTGTAGGACCTTCATTGACTGACGAAGTTTTTACCTCGTATTCCGGTCGTGTAGAATCTGTCATTGCTGTATAACCGCTTCTTACTAATGCCTTAGCCGTCTCCCACTTCGGACTTAACCAGTTATTCATTTCCACTGCCCAGATTATATCACCCTGGTTGTTGCTTACCCATAACAAGTATTTTGTTCCTGTATCCGGGTCTACCCATGGATGAGAATCAATTGCCGGAATGTATCCGTGGTTGTTTGCAGGATCCTTGTAAGTATTCTTTGCATGATATTGTGCAGGGTCCAACATTAAGAATTTTGCAAAGTATTCTGAGTAATAACTTTCATTGTAGCTATGTACGTTGCCTGAACCGCAGCTGTTAGCATCCTTGAAGTTTACAATTTCAAATCCTCTGTCAGGGTATTTTGATTTTGCTACCATCAAAAGTGTTCTTGGTAATGTGTTGCCTTCGGTTGTGTCTGCATTCATTGCAATCGGTGTTGCACTAAAGTACATATAATACGTCTTTTCAGCTGCATCATAAACTACTTCAGGTGCCCATCTGTCAGTGAATGTAGCCTGGTATGCCTCTGTACCTTCTTTTCTGATTAAGGTATTACCAACTTCTCTCCAGTTCGTTGCGTCCTTTGAACGATAACATGTGAAGTCATTGTTAGTACCATATAAGTAATAGTAACCGTCTACTGCCGTGTTATCCAAAACAAATGGGTCAGGAAGGTTTCCGACAACTTCATTCTTGTAGAACATGTCGTGGTTGTACAGATTGTTTGCCAGTCTATACTGAATCACGGTCTCTGTCTCATAGTTACCATCCAGCTTTATAAAGGCTCTTGCAGCCGTATCTTCTGTAATACCGGATGTTGCGCCATCTGAAGCTTTATCGATTGGTAAGTCACTCCAAATTACACTGCCGTCCAAATATACGTCTACTGTCATTCCCTTACGTACAACACCGATTTCAACACCATCTTGCTTCAGTGCTGCTACCTGTGCTGCGTTGAGCTGATGTCCCCACCATTGATATCCGGAAACCGGCCAGTTCGAAATCTGAGCTACGAAGTCTGTTCCATTCGTTGAGTTGATTCGAACTTCCACTTTCGCATAAGAGGAACCGTTGCCGTTAATATCAAATGCAAGACCTGTATAGAAGTTATACTCGTTTCCTTCTTTTCGGAGACTGCTATATTTTGCTTTTGCAAATATTTCTGTAAAGGTCTTGTTTGGTTCTGTCCAAATCTCACCTCTGTTACCTGAGTCATGAGGAAGAGCTTTCATATAACCGAAATATTGACCTTCCAAGTTATATTGTTCATCATACGGGCTCCAAATGGAAGCACTTGAGAATGTTGCTGATACTTCTGATACAGCATCTGCTATCCTGTAAACTGCGTTACCGTTTGCATCTGCCTGGAGTTCTTCGCCGTCTACCTGGATTGTACTCAAGTAGTAGTGTGACTTCGAAGGGTCGGTGTAAATTTCTGCCGTTTCGCCGATTTCGTAACTATCTTTATTTGTTGCGATTGTACCATCTGCGTTATCTTCCGTTGTCAACACTGCACCGGAAAGTTTAAATGGTACTACCGTTTCAGCGCCTCTGTTACCCCAAATACACATACCAATCTGTGCCTTATGGTCTGCTGTGATGCCACTGCCATTTTGTGTCATGTCGATGGTTGCTCTTTCTGCTCCGTCAAGAGAAATCTTAAGAGTCGTACCATCACGTACAATTTGAACCGGAAGTCCTTCGTTTCTTACTTTTGCAACTTCGGCGTCGTTTAACGTGTAAATGTTGCTCCATCCTAATACTGCTGAGTTACCAAATATTGACATTGTCTGGATACACCAGCTAGCATTCTCATTCATGATACGGAACGTTACATTTCTATCATTTGCTTTGAAGTTATATGCATATCCCCAAACATTGTCACCTGGGTTTTCTCGCCATCTGATTTCTGTATTGATTTCTCTGTAGTCAGATTCAGTCTTTGTCCAAATCCACTCAGAATGGTCATTATCACGAGCCTGGATTCTCAAGTATCCATATTGTTGGTCTTTGATATCCCATTTTGCCCCTCCGACGTCAAACATAGACGCGGTTGTGTAAGTTCCGCTAATCTTGTGGTCCTGTTTTGTTACTTTGAATGTGAATGTTCCATCCTCATTCATATCAACCTTTTCTACTCCGTCTAAGTAGAAGAACTTGAGATAATATCCGTTGTTTGCTACCGGAGTAACTGTTGCAATATCGTTGATATTGTATGATGCCTTATCAAACTTAAAGCTTCCGTTTACAGTATCTACAACTTCCGGTACCACTGTTCCAAGTGTATATGGCAATTCTACTGCTTTGTCTTTACCTGTAATACCTTGCCATCTTACATGAACCATCGGTGTGCTTGCCGTAATACCTGTGTCAACATTATCTTTATCCTTTGAAATATCATATGTCTTAAAGTCATATCCATCCAAGTATATTTTAAGAGTGGTTCCTTCACGTACCATCTCAAATTTCAGACCGCCATCTTTAATAGATGCTACCTGTGCTGCGCTTAAAACTGTCCAGTCGTTCCAACTATAAGGGTTGTTATCTACACCGAAGCTCTGGAATCCCCATTCAGTTCCATTATGGAATATACGGAAACCAATTCTTACATCAGCTTCTCCGTTTCCCGTTGTATCAAAGCACATTTGCTGAACAACACCATAGTTGTTCTCTCCATTAATTGCATGACTTATGTTGTTTACAACAACACTCATTGACTTATAGTTGCCATTCTTTGTCTGTATCCATGTTGACAAAGGACCCTCCGTCTTATTTGTTACCGTCAATGTCTGTGCTGCATACTGGTCTTCCAGATTCCAGTGCGTTCCTGCATCCGGCCAGAATGCTGTGTTTTGTGTATATGTAGCTTTTACAACATGTTTTTGCTGTCTTGCTTTGAATGTATAAGTTCCATCAGTATTTGGAATTACATCCTCACCATCGACTGTAAGGCATTCTAAGATATATCCTGCATTTGGAGCTGTTGTAACAGTCACTTCATCGCCTAACATACAAGATGTCTTATCTACAGATACACTTCCGTTTCCATCGTTCTCTGTTGTGATAATAGCATTTCCTACAGTGAAGTTCGTAGATGCCGTGCTTCCCACAGGAATATTCATGTTCATACGCACTTCTCTGACTGCTGTCTCTGCTGTCACACCATCCATTGTTAACGACCATACTTCTGCACCATCTAATTTTGCAGTCAAGTTGCCGCCATCTCTTATCATTTCGAATTTAATACCTTCGCCGGTCACTTTTGCAATCTGCTCTTCTGTCAATTGTATACTTGACCAATTGCCTGAACCGAAAATACTCTCGTCGCCGCCGATAATCTGTACTTTCCAGCCATTACTATCCTTAATCACACGAAGACCTGCTTGAGTAGTTTTTTCTCTTTCAAATAAGAACCAAATACTATGTGCAAATTCGCCGTTCTTATCTTCCATTCCAGGTTCATACTTCACGGTCATGCTTGCAGAGTTATAATTGCCTTTTGCTCTCAATAGACGAGTACCGGTGCCATCACCATTTGTAACAGTCACTCCACCAAAGTACTGTCCGTTTACATTCCATTTGTCGTCATCTAAGAACATAGATTTTGCTGCCACTGCTTTTACATTGTGGTCTGCTTTTGTAATCACAAAACTGTATTGTCCTTTTGCATCCAATGTAATCGGGTGGCCATCTAATGTTACATTTGTAAATGCATAACCATTATCTGCTTTTGCAGAAATCACTGCTGTGTCACCGATATTGTATGCACTCTTATCTGATACAAATGTACCATGGTCTGCTTCTGTAGCAACCGTTGCTTTCTTAAGAGCTGTCTTAAGGTCTACTGTATGACCTTTATTTTCATACATAATCATGCTGAATCTGGCTGTTGCATCTCCGATGTCCTTTGAGAATGCTGCTGTTCCTCTTTGTACACCGTCAAGATACACCTCAACGCTGTTGCCGACAACAGCCACTTTAAAATTGATACCGTCTCCTTCAACTTTTGCTACTTCTTCATCTGATAATGTATATACATTTTTCCAGTTTCCAAGGGTACTTGACCAGTTACATATTTGAATTCTGTACTTACCATCACCATCTGTGTTATGTAAACGAAGCTCGTATCTATCCCCTGTTGTAAAACTAAGATTAAACTGTGTCGCAAACATCTTCGTTCCGGCATTCTTTTGCTGAGTCTTAACTTCAAACTCTCTGTAAGTATCAGCCGCCGTGAATAACTCAGATGTCCTACCTTCAGCAACTACACTGTTTGTTGCAGCCTCTACTGAAATGTTGCCAAAATACTGTCCTTCCAAGAACCAGTCAGTGTTGTCTTCATTATATTGGAAAATCGGCTCTGCAAATGTTACTGCCACTTCATATTGTTCTTTGTCCGGTTTGAATCTGTAGTATCCATAACTATCGATTTCCGCACTTTCACCATTAATGGTCAGGCTGTTACATACTGCTACGGACGGGTCACTTGCAGAAGCCCATATGAGAACCTCTTCTCCGAGTTTGTAAGCCGTCTTGACATCTCCGGCATCCACATCATAGTCACAAAGAACTGAACCATTCTCCAGCTGAGCTTCATCTGTTATATCTACAAATGCATTCTTTACCCAGATTTCTCCGCCTTCTTTGATATGTTTTTTTGCATATGCGATTGTTTTATATGGTTCTGTCTCTGTACCGTTTGTATAAACGTCAACTCCTTCGTCATAAGATACCCATGCAACGTCTCTCTTCACTGCATCTTCGATTGATTTCGTTGCTTCCGGACCATATACTCTCTCTCCATCCATGGTGATAAAGTATGGTCTTACCGTAAAGTCTACGTTGTACATAGATGCCGGCACATTTCTTAATGTATATGGCATGAAAAATGTAGACAGATTACAGAAAGAACCCTCCGGTGTAATGCTTGCGATTTCGGAATTGCTTCCGATTTCGTACAATTTCGGATATACCGTTCTTGTCTGCGTACTTGCTGTGTATGTTGTTCCGTCTTTCACATATGAAATATCAAATCCAACTTTTGCATACAGCAAAGTATCTACTGTTGTGATGAAACGAATAGATGCTGTCGCATCATTTGTTGAATCATCGTCAATAATGTTTCCTGATGCCTGTGCTTTCACACTTAACATGTGATCCGGCACAAAGTACGCATATACGTCTGTTGTTGGAACATTTCTTCCAAGCGCATTTGCTTCTGTTGCTTCTTCTTTTGTGTACCATCCTGCGAACAAGTATCCTTTTTCTGTAGGACAGCTGGTCACTGCGTCGTTATTGTCATTATAAAAAGCTGCTGCTTCAGACGCAGAGAACTTTGTAAAGTGTGTCTTACACACTTCTTGTGTTGTCGGACATTTTGCAGTACTGTTTAAACCAAATACTACGATTGCCAATACCACCATACAAAACACCAGTGCTACTACGACTGCTATTTTGCCTTTTTTACTTCTCATAAGTTTTACCTCCTTTTTTGCGATTTTCACATTCCGCGTTATCCGACCGGTTTGAAGATATCATCAAAATCTCCACCATTTCCACCACCTACTCCACCGTCTATCAGTGAGGACACGGTAATCACGTCTTCGTCTTCGAATGTGTAAACCAGCATTTTCGGTGTTTCGTATTTCACTGCTTTTACCTCCCTTTTATTTATAACAACAGCGTAGGCAAGGTGACTTTTGTCACCTCGCCTCACTGTCTATAAATCAAAGACTTAAAATATTATGTTACTGACTATTGAATTACAAATGGTAATTTCAATGTCTTGTTGATTGCAATATTTGCACTTAACTGTATATTTTTTATTGCCATAGATGCCGTTACCTGTGGGGCTGTCTGCAACGTATAAACCTGTACGCCGTCAATGTAATAGTTAATTGTTCTTCCGGAACGGGTTATCTTAAATTCAACACCGTCTGTTGCAATCTTAGCAGCATATGCCGCATCCAGAGCAATTTCCTTTTTGTCTCTTGCTTGCAGTGCTGATCCGTCTAATTTTAACTTAAGATTTCCTGTGTTGTCAAGAATCAATTGTGCTGTTCCATAACGATTATTAGAAAATGTAAGACGTTTCGTCACAATAAAGTTGCCACTGCCATCTTTCATTCCGTCCGTATATTTTACGGTGGTTGCAATCTGACTGTAATTTCCACTTGCGACTGCATTTGCCGTTGGAGCGGTTTTTGCAGTCACTTCCAAGTAACCCTTGGACTGATTCATCAGATTCCATTCTGTTGATTCTGATGTCCAGATTGGTTTTGCAAAGGTCGCTTCCACTCTGTGGTCGTCTTTTGTGATAGCAAATGCAAATGTTCCGTCTGCATTCGGTGTAACCACTTCGCCGTCAAACTTTAATGTATCAAGTACATAGCCTTCATTCGGCACGACTGTTACGATTGCATTTTGACCTTCGTAGTAAGCCTCTGCATCAAGTTCCAATCTTCCGTTTTCACCGGCTGCTAATGTTGGTGTTACTACTCTTGCCGGCTCTGCACCAAGTTTAAATGGTATGCCTACTTCTGTCTTCTTATTGCCATCCATTCTGATACCGATTCGTGCGCCTACGTTTGCAAGATTTGTCGGCTCGCCCTTCACATTCATTGAAAGGTCGTATGTTGTTGCCAAGAATCCGTCAAGGAAGAAGTATGCTTTTTCACCGATAATTGCCACACGATAATCAATTCCTTCTCCATTTACTTTCTGAGCTTGTGCCTCACTCAACGTGTAGAGGTTTACGTCCTTCCAATTATCTTTAAACGTATTACCGTCCGTAGGCATAATCTGTATTGTCTTCGCGTTTCCCTCTAAATTAAGTCTTACTACAAATTTCTCGCCGTTTGTAAACTCAAAAGCTGTTATCATACAGTAATCGCCTGATACAACGCGTCTTGCTGTCACTGTAAGATCTCTGTAAGTATCCTTTTCTGTATTAAGGAATCCTGCAAAAGCTGTTTCATTATTTGTCAATGCAACTGCTCCAAAGAACTGTCCTCCTACCTCGTAATTTCCGTTTGGTTGGAAGATTGCTTTGTCAAAGACAGCTTCCACATCATAAGAAGTCTTTGTCGCCTTGAATGTGTAGGTTCCGTTCGCTGCGATATCAACTGCATTACCGTCCACTCTCAACTCCTTACATGCATAACCGTTATTTCCTGTAACTTTAAGTACCACATCATCATCGACACGGTAAGTTTTCTTCACACCTGCTACACTTCCGTTTGCAGATTCTGCAATATTAAGAATTACCTTTTCTTTTCCACCCAGTAATTCGAATGGAACTTCTGTGTCAACGCCCGCATTTCCCCATAAGCAAATACGTACGATAGAGTTCATGTCTTCTGTGACACCGCTGTCGTTTGCTGTAAGGTCTATATCGTTTACTACAACGTTGCCGTCTAAGTAAAGGTCTAACTTTGTTCCTTCACGAAGTAACTTGAATTTCAGACCGTCACCCTTTAATTTTGCAACTTGGTCATCATTTAAAGTATAGAAGTTTTTCCATGGAGAAATGGAACCATCCATAGCTTGCAGTTTGAATACACTTCCGTCGCTATCTGCATTGGTAAGTCTGACTCTTATATCTTGGTCATTTGCAAATTTCAAACTCAATGCCATTCCATAGTCATTTGGTTCTGAGTTATGGTATTTTGCCGTAATCTCAACACCTGTATAGGTAAAGAGTGTTTCGAGCCAGCTTGAATATCCATCCTCTGTCTTAAGAATGGTAACTACATTCTCCAGTTGTTTTTGTACATCCCATTTTGGGTTTGGCTTAAAGATTGCCTCTTCGTAAACTGGAACAATCGTGTGTTGTGGCTTAGATGCCTTGAAGGTACATGTTCCATCACCATTCAGTTCTATCAGTTCTCCGTCTACTTCCACTCCGGAGCAGAATACTCCTTCATTGGAATCCACTTTAACTACCACGTCATCGCCAAGCAAATAATCTCTCTTATCTACTGTAGCGGTTCCGTTTTCATCTTCTTTGATGACAATGTTTGTTTCCGTTAACGTAAACGGAACGGTCAACCTGTAGCCAACATTTCCTTCGATTTTGACATCAATTCTTGCTGTCTCGTCTGCAATCTTAGAAGGTGCTCCTGCCTTTGTCGTTGAAAGGTCGTACTCACCCCAATGTTGTCCATCAATATAAACTTGAGCCTTTTCATCTACGATATATACACCGAATTCAACTCCATCACCCCAAAGTTTCTCTTTCAAGGTTTGTGAGAATGATGCTCCTACTGACGTCCAGCCCTTTCCGAGTGTATTGTTATAGCCATCCATAACCTGAACTGTAACCTCCGTAGCATTGTCTGCATTGTTCAGACGGATTATGAAGACTTCATTATTTGTAAATGTAAATCTCATGATAGCACAGAAGCCTTTCTCGTTCATATCATAGTCTCTGACTTTCATGCTCATTCCTCGGTAAGAGTCTCTCTTCGTTGCTACCCATGAACCATCATTGGTCGTCTTCATTACTTTTAGAATTCCATTTGCTTGCTCTGTTAAATCCCAATCTCCGTTTTCTGCAAAGAATTCTCCGGCGAAAACGCCCTCAAGCACATGTCCTTTTCCTGCTTTGAAAGAATACTTTCCTTCTGCATCCAAAGCAACTTCCTTGCCGTCAACACTAAGTGTATGGCTTGGTGAACCATCTTTATTGGTTGCAGTAACAGTGATTACTTCTCCCGGCACATAAGACTCTTTATCTGTTGTAACTGTTCCAAATGTTGATGTTGGTTTTACAATTGCAACTTTCTTTAAATCAAATTCAACATCTGTATATTGGCCATTATCACTGCCATCTAATCTGAATCCAATAGTTGCCGTATCGTCAGCAATATTTGACGGCTCTCCATTTTGCTTCTTAGAAAGGTCTCGTATTCCTATCTGCATTCCATCAAGAAGGAAATACATCTTTGAGCCTACCAGACTCATAGTAAGTTCCAGTCCTTCGCTTTGCAACTTTTCAATCTGCTTCGGAGACAATGTCGTAATAGTAGCCCAGCCTCCTTCTAAGGTGGTCTCGTTACCGCCGACTACTTGCACCATTGCAGTGCCATCTGTGGTGATTCTTCCCGCATACTTTTCGCCGTTTGTAAAGCTAAACTGAACGATTATAGAGAACTTACCATCTTTTGCCAAGTCTTTTACCTTCACTGAGGCTTGCCTGTAACTATCTTCTGTCGTTGTTAAGTATGCGCCGAATCCCTGGCACATTGAACTAACAACACCACTATTTTCTCTCGTTGTATCCCATGTAGTAGAAGAGTTGAAGATTTCTTTCTTATTATAGATACCTTCTATCGTATGTCCCGTTAACTGCGCCTTAAATCTCATCTGGCCATTTGCGTCCAATGGATAAATCCTGCCGTCAACCTTAACTTGTGTACATACCGTATTGTCATCATTTCTTGCCGTAATCGTAATGGTTTCTCCCGGCACATAAGACTCTTTATCTGTTGTAACCGTTCCATACATTGATTGTTTATTGAGAATTGCAACTTTCTTTAAATCAAATTCAACGTCTGTGTATTTACCATTATCACTGCCATCTAATCTGAATCCAATGGCTGCCGTATCGTTAATAATATTGGACGGTTCTCCATTTTGCTTCTTAGAAATGTCTCTTACTCCTACCTGCATTCCATCAAGAAGGAAATACATCTTTGAGCCTATCAGACTCATGGTAAGTTCCAGTCCCTCGCTTTGCAACTTTTCAACCTGCTTCTGTGACAATGGTGTAATAGTAGCCCAGCCTCCTTCTAAGGTGGTCTCGTTACCGCCGACTACTTGCACCATTGCAGTGCCATCTGTGGTGATTCTTCCCGCATACTTTTCGCCGTTTGTAAAGCTAAACTGAACGATTATAGAGAACTTACCATCTTTTGCCAAGTCTTTTACCTTCACTGAGGCTTGCCTGTAACTATCTTCTGCCGTTACCACATAATCGCCGATTCCCTGACACATTGAACTAACAATACCACTACTTTCTTTTGTGATATCCCATGTAGCGGAAGATTTGAAGATTTCTTTCTTATTATAGATACCTTCTATCGTGTGTCCTGATGCCTGTGCCTTAAAACTTATCTGACCGTTTGCATCCAATGGATAAACCTTGCCGTCAATCTTAATTTGTTTACATACTGTGTTGTCATCATTTCTTGCCGTAAGAACTACTGTGTCACCTGCTTTTATTCTTGTCTTGTTCGCTGTAACAGTTCCGTACATGCTCTTTCTGATTCCAACTGCGACTTCACTTACATTAAATGGCACTTCCATTGTGACGCCACCATTTCCGTAAAGCTGTGCCGTAATTCTTGCCGGTACGTTTTTAATGTTTGTCGGCTTTTTATCTATATTTACAGAAAGGTCTATCACGCCCACTTCTGTACCATCAAGATAAATGTGTGCACTCTCATTGATAATTGCTACTCTGAATTCAATTCCTTCTGTGAAGAATTTTTGTTTCTGAGCATCGCTTAATCCTGAGACTGTATCCCATCCTCCTGTGATGGTATTTTCGCCGGTAGCCATTAACTGTACATTAAAATCTCTATTACCGTTTGATTGATTTGTCAGATTCTGAAATCTGAGCTGGAAGCTTTCGCCATTTGCAAACTCAAATGTATACTTCATAGCGAACTTTCCGTCATTCTTCGCATCTCTAATCTTCATGCTGATATCTCTGTAATTGTTGAACAATGTTCCAAGTCCAATAGAAACATCTTCCTTACCATCGCTTGTACCTGTTACGGTAAGAATTCCCTGATTCTCTCTCGAGATATCCCAGCCTTGTGTAGCCTTAAAGATACCATTTGCACTGATACTCTTCTGAGAAATCTTATATGGCACCTCTACCACTTCTCGTTTTCCTACCCAAGATTCGAATCCGACTCTTGCCGTAAGATTTGCATATTCTGCATCCAAATATTCATTGGCAACCACTTTGCCGTCTAATAAAAGGTTGATAAGTCTTCCGCTTCTTTGCAGTTCAAACTTAATACCGTTTTCACTCTGATATTTTGTAATTTCTGCAGGAGATAATACGTATGCCTTCTTCCAACTAAACAGACTCTTATCACCTGAGAACGCTGCGTACTGAATTATATACTCGCCGTTTTCTCTCAGCAAGTCTACATGGAATACTTTCTCATTGCTGAACAGAACTCTGTATCCTTGACGTTGCTGTACGAAAGCATCCGCATCGCCCAGCGTTGATGTCTTTACATCGTATCTGAAATTTGCTTCGATTGCGACATTCTTATATGCATCCTTTGTAAGAATAGTAGCACCGGAAGCACCGCCAAATCTCATCAGCATATCATTGTTTTGCTCATCTAAAATCCATGCATTTCCGTCTATCGTTTCAAACCTGTCATAATCCAATACCACATTGATATCCATATCACGGTTCAGGTATATCGTACGTGTCACTTTTTTGTAACCACTCTTTTCTGCCGTTATCGTGTAATATCCTTGTTCTAGGTTTGTTAATGTGAACTTACCGTTGGCATCAAATTTAATCTGTTTTACACCTTTTTTGCCTTTGTAAGTCATTTTCGCATCTGATATATTTGCGTCACCTAATTTGTTAGATGACAGCGTTCCTGTCAGAGTCTTCTTTCCGCCTGTAACAACTTCTGCCGTCGCAGATATCTTAAGACCCTTTGTTTTTTCTCTCGTTGTTAAAACTACTGTTCCATCTTTCAAGAAGTTCACATCCTTGATGTATTCCTTCCCATTTACAACAAAAGATGTAATCGCATAGTTTTTGTCCGGAACAACTTTATAAGTACCTTTCATACCCGGAATTGCCGATTTCGGTCCTTCGATGGTATAATGGTCTCCTTGTACAAACTCATTGTCAACCGTATCCTGCGCTCCATTTTTATCAAACCGGAAATGAGTAGCTACGTCACCCCAGCTTCCGCCGACTTGCTGCGCAAACCAATAATGGTATCTATCTACGTTCGCGTCCGTTCCTTTGTAATTGAAAGATGTAATGTGTGCAGGGTTGACATTCACGTATGTCTTCTGAACCTCTTCTACATCGACTCCCCATCTTTCCAAATATACCCATGGAATAAACAATTCTAACGTATATCCATTACACTCTTCTGAGTTGACCGGACCGCCTTTCGTACTGGTTCCCAAATATGCCATAACATCATGTGAACCTCTGACATCCGACCAGCCGCCTTTACCGTCTGCCCTTTTAAAGTTTATGTCTCCTGTAGGCAACAGGTCGATTTCGAATACACCATTTGAATACAATGAATTGCTGTAACCCGGAGAAAGATACATCTCGATACAGCTGTTCATGAACGAGTCACGTTCCAGATTGACGTTAATCGGCGTTCTCTCGTCTACATCATATGCAAAATACATACCTTTCTCGCCGAAGTAACTCGTCATGGCAATGTTGCAATCTGCACCGCCTTCTGTGTTTTCCAAATATAACCATTTATTATTTTGGTATACCTCTTCATCAAAAACACCGTCGATTTTAAATCCTTCATCTGCATCTGCTTTTGATTCGTCAGGATTTACATAGTTATACTTTTCAGTAGATGCCACTTTATTAGCCTTCTCAACCGCGTCAAGAATATATGGCATTCCAATGATTACCCCGCCGCAAATAATAAAAATTGCTGCAAGAATCAATATTACCTTTTTCGTTTTCGGAGTAAGCTTTTTCTTTCCTTCCACTACTTGGCACCTCCTTACTTTCCTAAAATTCTAACTTCTGAAATACCGACTGATTCTTGACCCTCCGGAACTTCAATTGTGATTTTTACTGATTTTACATTTAACTCTTC
Organism: uncultured Faecalimonas sp.; assembly: GCA_964604665.1. Taxonomy (GTDB): domain Bacteria; phylum Bacillota; class Clostridia; order Lachnospirales; family Lachnospiraceae; genus Faecalimonas. Next base: position 28,266 of record CAZRZV010000004.1, read on the forward strand.
AAACTCTGCATAAATCAATGCACCCGGTTTGATATAGTACATTTCGCCATCCAACTCATTTGTTATATAATACTCTTTATTCAATTTCAAATCGTCAATATAACGGATGACTTCTTTTCCATCTTCCTCACAAATCATTTGAATGTTGCTAATCTTGTCGAATGCCATGTTCTCCAGCTTAGCCTCATATACCATGATGGCACGAACCGGTCTTGCCTTATCGAATTCAAAAGTAAATGTCGTTTCTTCTTTAATTACTGTCTCTTTTATATACTCCACGAATTGCGGATTTCCATATTTGTAAAGAGAGAGTAATCCGTCTGTCAAATATTTGACATCATCAGAGCCGCTGACTTTTGCCTCATCCGCGATATTCTTCCATTCAGCAAATGGCTCCAATCTCGGTTGCACGGTCCATGTCGGTCCGTTTGTGTACATAACGTCTAAATCTTTACCGTCTTTGTCTTTAATAGTAATCCATTTTACTTCATCCACTGCACCGTTTCTCTTTGAACCTGCAACAACTACACTGTCATGGCGATGATAGAAGTTATATAAGTGTCCGTCAATCTGAATCAAGGTATGGTGACCGCTACCGGATACCTCCCTGCTTCCTTCTGTTCCTCCTGAAAGGAATACTGCACCTTCTTCATCTCTGAGCTTACGGAAATCTCCCAACGGAGAGTCTGCAATCGCCTGACCCAACTGATATGAACTGTCGGTATAACTATTCATAGAGTATGAAAGGTAGTACTTCCCGTTATGTTTTATCATCTGTGGACCTTCGTTAATTATGCTTCCTGAAAGTTCATACGATACGTATTCTACCGTTTTCCCCTCTGCCTTTGCTTGGTAGTCTGCTAATGAATAATAGCGAACCATTGTAAGTCCTTTTGCCGTGGACCAATCCGGTGTCAACCAGTTAATCATTTTCACTCCCATGATAGCGTTGGCATCCCTGTTGTCTACCCAGTAGAGATATTTTGTTCCATCCTCATCCACATATGGAGAGAAGTCGATTGAACCCGTGAATCCACAGTTGTTTTTCTTAGCGTAGCCAAATGTTCTCTCTGAAAGCTCATTGTACTCCTGCGGGTCTAACATTAAATATTTTGCATAGTAATGAGGAAATGCCGGTATATATTCGCCGTTTGCATCCTTTAACCCCGGTGTCTTATTATATGTACGTACATTTTCTGCACCGCAACTTTCCGGATTTGTAAAATCAACTACCTGATAGTCTCTGTCTGGTTTCTTTGAGGTCGCAACATATCCCAGATATTGCGGAGCTTCTGCACTGGCAACTCCCTGTCCTGCAACTACATCAGGGTCTGCCAACGGACTGGCACTAAAGAACATGTAGTACAATTCTGTCTCAGAATCATACACAACTTCCGGCGCCCAAACGTCCGCATTTACAAGCTTGCTTACTTCTGTTCTCTCACCGTTTTCACCATAATCTAACACGTCCAATGTCGGGCCTACGGCCTCCCAATCCATCAGGTTCGTAGAGCGATAACACATAAGCATGCCATGTGTTACGTATTGATAAAAATAACCGTCTCTTTCTCTGTTGTCTAATATGAAAGGGTCGGCTCCATCTGTATGTTTATCGTTTCGATAAAACAATTCTTTATCGTAATCCGAAACGATCTGCCCTTCTTTCAGCTCTCCTTGGTAGTTTGCTACCTCGTACTGCTTCTGGCAGCCGGCAAGTAGCATCACAGATGCTGCTGCCAGAAAAATTGTAATAATTTTCGTCTTTTTCATTATATTCTAGCCCTCCCGGCTTATTCTTTTACACTGCCAACAGTAATACCTTCAAGGAAGAATCTCTGCATGAAACAGTAAATAATAATCAATGGAAGCATTCCCAGTATTGCAGCTGCACAGTGTATATTCTCACTTCCGGCTGTTCTGAAGAGCCCCTGAATCTGGCTCAAATATAACTGAAGCGTTACGTATCTATCTTGCCCTTGTAAGTAGAGCATTGGTCCGATGTAGTTGTTATAACCTCCTACAAAACCAAAGATAAACTGCGAAATAAACGCCGGTTTTCCAAGTGGAAAAATTACAGTAAAGAATGTCTGGAAGAAACCTGCTCCGTCCAGCCGCGCCGCCTCTACCAAGGAATTCGGAATTCCATCAAAAAACAGTCTAAGGAAGAACACCGTTCCGACCGAGCCTAACATCCCCGGAATTAAAAGCGGTAAGAATCCTCTGTCTCCGGTCCACCCAATGGCAGAATAGAAAACGTATGAAATAACCGCAAATGCTCCCAACGGAATAGATTGTGCTACAATCGTAAACTTAAACAAAAATTCTTTTCCGGGAAAATCTAACTTGGAGAAAGCATATCCCGCAAGTCCTGACATCATAAGCCCTACAATAAGCGGAATCAATGTTATCCACAAGGTATTAATAAAACCAAGTACAAGTCCCGGCAGTCCTGTAGTCATCAGGAATCTATCATTCGTAAAAATTTCTATGTATCCTTGTATCGTCGGATTTTGTGCCATCCAGACGAAGGTGTCACTCTGTGCTAATTCTATACTTGGAACAAACGACGTAATAACTACCGTCACCAGCGGGAAGAATAGGAATATTGTGTATATAATCATCGCAAGATATATCAACACTAATCCCGGCGTGAGTTTTTGTTTTGTCATATTTTTTTTCTTCATCTTTCTCACCGCCCCCTAATTTGTACTCTTTTCTCTTAATTTTAACAGAATCAAAGTGAGCGTACCTATTACCAGGAAGAGCACCCAACTGATTACACAAGCACAAGACACCATGTAACTTTCGCCGTTCGGGCCTTGGTGTGATGCATTCTGAATTAAGAAATATACCAATCTTATCAATGTCAATCCCATCTGATTTACGCCGCCGGGTGAACCCCATGCATCCGGGATAACCAATTTCGCCAAGTCATATGTCAAAAGACCTGCGCCGACACCTGCCTGCAAAAGGAAGAATGTAGTCGGGCTGATTCCCGGGAGCGTAACATGCCGGAATTTTTGGATTGCGTTCGCTCCGTCAATAGACGCCGCTTCGTATAACGCACTGTTAATATTTGTAAAAGCTGCCTTATACATTACGATACCATATCCAGGCGCTTGCCAGATAATCGCAATGATAATACACCATGTCATTGTTTTTGGGTTTTCCAACCACTTTACATCTGTTCCCAGAATGGAGTTCAAAATACCTCCCTGCCATCTAAATATCCATGTCCACATAAGAGCTACTGCAACAGTAGAACAGATATAAGGGATAAAGAACAAAATCTGGAACAATTTACTTCCTTTGAATTTTTCACGCAACATAGCCGCTATAAACAACGCAATCAATAATGTTATCAACTGTGTGGATGCCACCCAGATTGTAATCAATACTGCTTTGTAAAAATACTTCGCTACGTCATAATAAAACAATTTGTATGCAAAACCGGGAACGAACACGGACTTAAAGCCCGCGAAGTCGTTCCAGTGAATCTTAGTCAAATCGTAGAGGTCTATATTGCAAAACAATCCAATAAAAGAAATAATAAGCGGAAAGCCATTAAAGATAATGTATCCTATAAATGGAATCATCGCCACTATCAGCGCAAGCTTTTGCTCTTTCTTCCATTTCACTTTATTTGTTTTTGGCTTCGTTTGCATAGGAATTACCTCCCAATCATTCTAATATTCATACCCTTTAATGCTGTGTCAGCCACATCTTTCTTTGCATTGACAAAGTCAGTGAATTTCATGTTACCTTCACGAACGTCACTGTTAAATACAGTAGACCATTCTGTAATCCATGTCAATGATGTGAAGTATGTATAGTCACCGATGTCAGCGCTTGTTGTTTGAAGCACAGCACCGTATTGATTCATAATACGTTCATCTGCTTTGAGGAAGTCATCACTGAGACCATATGATAATTGGTTAGGAACTAATGTGTTTCCTTTTGAAAGAATCTTTTGTCCTTCAACGCTTGCTACCCATATAGCAAATTTAACTGCTGCATCATAGTTTTTATTCTTTGTATTCTTTGGAAGGAAAAGAGCCTGACCAACACTTGCTCCACTGATTTCGCCCACAACAGGTGTGCCGTTTTCCACTTTTACATCTCCTGTGTAAACTGCTCCGTCATATGTTTCGCCAATCACTTTCAAATACTCTTTTCCACCATTTGTATATGTAGAGCCGCCTTCGTATGCTCTCCATTGAGACATTGGAGCCACGCCCAAGCTGTCACCTAAGATACCTTTGTAAGATGTCAAGTTCTCGTATGAATCAATAAGGAACGGACAGTCTGTACCGGATGTAAATCTTGCAGTACGGTTCTGTGTTGTGCTTGGAGCAACTCCGTATCCATTCATACCGTCGTCAACTTGTTTGTCTGCCGGAACACCTAAGCGTTCGAATTCAACAATCATATCATATGTAGATGGAAGTGCGTAAATCTTTCCGTCTAAATTTGCTTTTTCAGTTTCATTATTGTTGATAAATGTCTTGTCCTCATATTGAAGTGCTTGACCTGCTTTATATTCATGTCCGTTTACTTCAATATCTGCTAATGCCAAATAACCAGGTTGTTTGTCACCAAGTGTAAATACATAGTTCTCAGATGCTTCATCCCATCCAATACAGTCAGCACCGATTGAGAATCCACGGTCGAACCACCACTCACTCATGAATCCGTATTCGTAACCATATTGTTGTTGAATTGCACGATAGAGAATTCTTGATTCTTCCCAGTTTATCGGAATGCAGTCGTTAAATACTTTGTATACAATAGCACCTGCTTCATTTTCACCTGACACAGCGTCAGCGTATGGAGCATCTTTGTATTCTGCGTATCCGTGTGGTTTCAAAGTTGCGCTGTTTTCTTCATTATATGTATCCATCTCTGTTTCAGGAACTGATACAACGTTGATACCGCACTCTTCTAAGATTGCTTTGTTATAGCAAAGGATATGCGGTGCAGAACCGATAGGCAACCCCTTAAGCTCTGCTCCTCTACCTGCATAAAACTTTCCGTCAACTTCTTTTGTTGAATTGATACGGAAACGGTTTACCAAGCTTTCCGGAATGCTTTCCCAATCCAAAGTCTCTTTTGTTTCGTCATCAAGATAGTCATCTAAGTTCACAAATAAATCGCCTTGTGTTGCTAAAGATTTGTATTCGTCATCTTGTAACTGGATAACATCGTACATGTAGTTGCTGCGGAGAGCCGAATCCAAACCGCTGATACCACCACTGTTTTCTGTCATTTGTACAAAGACACCGTCTTCCTTACCTTGACCTTCGTTGTATGTTTTAATCAGCTCAAGGTATGCATCACGAACTTCTGTTGTTACCTTAGCCGCTGCAAAGTAGATAACAGTTCTGCCATCTTTTGTTCCCGATTTTCCACAGGCCGCTACACTAAGCGCCATGGTGGCAGCAATAGCTACTGCTACTACTTTTTTAATTTGTCTGCTAAACTTTGTTCTCATAATTTTATTTCCTCCTCTTATTTGTTTTTTTGAGTTTTTTACCATTTATTTGTGTAAAACACCCAAAATCCCATTTAGCCTAGTACCATTTTATATCTTTTCTAAACATATTGCAATCCGATAAATCAATCGCTTTGTACGAAAAATCGCCCGCATCAATTGCTCTTTCTTATCTCCTTGAAAAGGACTTTTGATGATTTCACAGAACGATAGACTTTAAGTAAAATGTCCCCACTAAAGCGCCCCGAACGCAACAATGGGGTGGAACTCGTTAGAATTCCACCCCAACTATTGACTTAGCGCCTTTATTTATCCTTAATTTCTGAATGCCACTCCTGCAATGATTTCACATCGCCGCATCCCGGCTTGCCCATAGAAATCATTCCGCTTGCCGTAGCCTTTGCCGCAGCTATCGTTGTGATATACGGGATTTTCTTTTTGATAGCTCCTTTTCTAAGGTAACTATCATCTGTGGCGCTGTCTGCACCGATTGGCGTATTGATAATCAAATCAATCTGACCGTTTGTAATGAGATCTAAGATGTTTGGCCTGCCTTCATTTAATTTGTTTACCAATTCCGCAGGTACACCGGCTTTTGTAAGCGCGTCGCACGTTCCTTTCGTTGCAAGAATCTTAAATCCTGTTGAAATAAAGTCTTTTGCAACGTCTATCATTTCATCCTTATCTTTATCACATACGGAAATGAGTACTGTTCCGCCAAGCGGGAGTTCTGTCTTTGTAGCTTCCTGTGCCTTAAAGAATGCCTCTCCGTAATATCTTGAAAGTCCGAGAACTTCTCCGGTCGAACGCATCTCAGGTCCCAGAATCGGGTCAACTTCCTGGAACATATTGAACGGGAATACCGCTTCTTTTACACCATAGTAAGGAATGTCTTTTTCCTTTAAACTTGCTACAGGTGATGGTCTTCCTGTCAGTTCAGAAGTTACGATGTCAATTGCGAGAGGAACCATACGGATACCACACACTTTGGATACCAACGGTACTGTACGGGACGCTCTTGGGTTTGCCTCAAGCACATACACTTTACCATTTTCAATTGCGTACTGCATATTCATGAGGCCTTTCACGCCCATCTCTTCCGCAATCTTTCTTGTGTATTCTTTAATCGTCTTCACATTTTCTTCGGAAATGTGTCTGGACGGGATGACACATGCAGAGTCTCCTGAGTGAACTCCTGCAAGCTCGATGTGTTCCATTACCGCCGGAACAAATGCCGCCGTTCCATCACTGATAGCATCCGCTTCACACTCTAAGGCGTGATTTAAGAATCTGTCAATCAAAATCGGTCTGTCCGGCGTTACGCCAACTGCTGCGTTCATATATTTTATCAGGTTCTTCGGGTCATATACCACTTCCATTCCACGTCCGCCAAGTACGTAGGAAGGACGAACCATAACCGGATAGCCTATGTTCTCAGCAATCTCAAGAGCTTCTTCTACGTTTACAGCCATTCCTGATTCCGGCATCGGAATTCCCAGTTTATCCATCATGGCACGGAATAAATCTCTGTCTTCTGCAAGGTCGATAACTGCCGGTGCTGTTCCGAGAATCTTCACACCGTTCTTTTCCAAGTCTGCTGCTAAGTTAAGCGGTGTCTGTCCGCCGAACTGTGCAATAACTCCAACCGGTTTTTCTTTCTTATAAATGCTGAGCACGTCTTCCAGTGTAAGTGGCTCGAAGTACAATTTATCGGATGTATCGTAGTCTGTAGAAACTGTTTCAGGATTACAGTTTACGATAATTGTTTCAAATCCCAATTGTTTCAATGCAAGTGATGCGTGTACGCAGCAGTAATCGAATTCGATACCTTGTCCGATTCTGTTAGGACCGCCGCCGAGAATCATTACTTTCGGTTTTCCTTCTGTAATCGGGTTCTTATCAGGTGCATTGTATGTTGAATAGTAGTATGATTTGTCCTGTGTACCGCTTACGTGTACCGGCTCCCAAGCCTCTTCCAAACCAAGTGCTATTCTTTGTTCTCTGATATCTGCCTCAGGTATTTCCAATATCTGACTTAAATACTTATCGGCAAAACCATTTTTCTTAGCAGAGATAAGCGCTTCGTCTGAAGGCAATGAACCTTTATTTGCAAGGAGTGCTTCTTCCTCATCTACCAATTCTTTCATCTGCTCGATAAACCAAGCTTTTACTTTTGTAATGTTGTGGATTTCCTCCACTGTTGCGCCTTTTCTAAGTGCTTCATACATTAAGAAATGGCGTTCACTTGAAGGTGTGATAAGCGCTTTAAGCAGCTCTTCTTTTGTCTTTGTATCAAAGTCTTTTGCATGTCCGAGTCCGTAGCGTCCTGTCTCAAGGCTTCGTATTGCTTTCTGGAATGCTTCTTTATAAGTTTTACCAATACTCATAACTTCACCGACAGCTCTCATTTGAGTACCAAGTTTGTCTTGTACACCTTTGAATTTTTCAAATGCCCAGCGTGCGAATTTGAGTACAACGTAATCTCCGTCCGGAACGTATTTGTCTAAGGTTCCGTATTTACCGCATGGGATATCTCTAAGGTTCAATCCTGCTGCAAGCATGGCTGATACCAAAGCAATCGGGAACCCTGTCGCTTTTGAAGCAAGTGCTGAAGAGCGGGATGTTCTTGGGTTGATTTCGATAATGATATCTCTGTCTGTCTTAGGGTCGTGTGCCCATTGTACGTTACATCCGCCGATTACTTCTACGGAATCTACGATTTTGAATGCTTTTTCTTTCAGTCGGTCTTGAACCTCCTGCGAGATTGTGAGCATCGGCGCTGAACAGAATGAATCTCCTGTGTGTACACCAAGTGGGTCGATATTTTCAATGAAGCATACCGTAATCATGTTGCCTTCTGCATCACGAACAACCTCGATTTCTAATTCTTCCCAACCTAAGATGGATTCTTCAACAAGTACCTGTCCCACCAAACTTGCCTGAAGTCCACGGGCACATACTGTCTTTAATTCTTCTATATTATATACAAGGCCGCCGCCTGCTCCACCCATGGTGTATGCAGGACGAAGCACGACCGGATATCCTAACTTATCAGCAATCGCGAGCGCTTCATCTACTGAGTAAGCAACTTCACTTCTTGCCATCTCGATCCCAAGCTTGTCCATGGTATGCTTGAATTCAATTCTGTCTTCTCCACGTTCAATTGCGTCTACCTGAACGCCGATGACTTCTACATTATATTTTTCAAGCACTCCTTTCTCAGCTAATTCAGAACATAAATTAAGACCGGACTGTCCCCCTAAATTCGGAAGTAATGCATCTGGTCTCTCTTTCGCGATGATTTGCTCAAGGCGTTCCACATTAAGTGGTTCAATATAAGTAACGTCAGCAATCTCAGGGTCTGTCATAATCGTAGCAGGATTGGAGTTAATTAAAACTACTTCTATTCCTTCTTTTTTCAATTCGCGGCATGCTTGCGTTCCAGCATAATCGAATTCGGCAGCTTGTCCAATGATAATTGGTCCAGAA
>CAZRZV010000004.1:37255-47236 GCA_964604665.1 uncultured Faecalimonas sp.
TTACTAACACAATTTCATAACCTAAATTTCTAAGGGCTTTACATGCCTGTGTTCCTGAATAGTCGAACTCACAAGCTTGTCCAATGATAATAGGACCTGAACCGATAATCAGTACTTTATGAATGTCTGTTCTTTTTGACATATCTTTTGCCTCCTATTTTTAATTTACTTTTACCTATCTAATATAGTATACACGGAATGATTTTATGTATCAACTATTTTTTGTTATTTTTTGGGTGTGACAGCCTTGTAATAGGTAAATGATCTGCCCTCTAAAATGCCTCCAAACGTAATAATGGGGCGGAATTCGTTAGAATTCCACCCCAACTATTATTTTTTCTTTGCCGGTCTTACAAATACCATACTTAAGAACAACGCAATTACATATAAAACAATTGTCACAAGAAGAACGGTTTGATATCCGCTTGGATTCACCACGTTGCCATCCACAACTACTTCTTTTCCAAATGTTTTAACAATCCATGACGCCATCTGATTTCCCGTAAGTCCTGCGAAAGCCCACGCCGATAATGTGATTCCGTGAAGCGCGCTGATACTTCCCATACCGTATTGGTCTGAAAGCAATGTCGGCACGTTTGAAAATCCTCCGCCGTAACCTGCATTTACTACCATAATCAAAATGAGAACGATTGCTGTCAAAAGCGCATTTCCTTCGCCGTTTTTGATACCGCCTGTCACAATTACAAGTGCTGTACATATAATGGAAGCTACAAAAATAATCTTGTAGATAGTGTTTCTGTCTTTCATCTTATCTCCAAGTGCAGAAAGTCCAAGACGTCCTCCTGCATTAAAGATTGCCGAAACTGTGGAAATGACACCAACCATTCCTGCAAGTCCAAGACATTTTACAATTGCCTTTTCCTGAGAAATCAGTGCAAGACCACATGTAATGTTAATATAGAATAAACACCTGCCAGGATAACAAACATTTGCCAAATTCCATTTTTCCCAAGGCCATGTAACATCGCTTCCATGATAGGGCTTGCAATTGCTTTTGCTGCACCGAATCCTGCCACGGCAAGTCCTGTTGCCAGTCCTTTTTTATCTGAAAACCAAAGCATCAATGTCTTAACCGGTGAAAGATATCCTGTTCCGAGGCCGATACCCATAATCAATCCGTAGCACAAATAAATACCGAGAAGTGAAACGATGCTTCCATTATGTTGTCCGCCGTACCAGATAAAGAACCCCGTTCCTGCCATACCTGCCGCAAAACAAATTGCTGCAATCAGGGAAGATTTATGGATGTCTTTTTCTACTACGTTTCCTAAAAATGCCGCTGACATTCCAAGGAAGAAAATGGCAAAACTAAATGCCCATTCTACTGCACCTTTTCCGAATCCTATGTATTCGCCGATATTTTCACTGAAAAGAGACCAGCAATACACTGTACCGATACTGCAATGAAGTAACAATGCCGGAATTGCCGCTCTAATCCATTTATTGGTGCGCCATCCGCCAACTTTCTTTGTGTTATCACTCATAACCTCTTCCTTCTTTCTTGTTTTTCCCAACTCAAAATATTCTAACATGGGTTGGAAAATATTACAATTATTATGTTTTTCTTATAATGAAACATCTGTCAGTTCCACTTTCCCTTCCAAAACGATATCATGCACGTTCTTCCCGATTTCTACCGCGAAAGTACCCGCATCAACAGTCCAGCAATCCTTTCCCGTTGAATAGTACGCAAAGTCTCTTGCCTCTAATTCCACAGTAACCTCTTTCTTTTCATGAGCCTTGAGAGCAACCTTTTTAAACGCCTTCAATTCTCTAAGTGGACGATATACATGTGGATTACATTCCCTCACATAAACCTGCGCAACTTCTTTTCCGTCAATATCGCTTGTATTTTCAAGTTGGAATGTCACTGTTACTTTGTTTTCTTTTTCTTCTAATTTCAAATCTGAATATTTGAAAGAGGAATAGCTCAGACCATATCCAAACGGATACACCACATCAACATCATATGTTTCGTAATAGCGATATCCTACATCTAACTGATCCGAATAAACCATACACTTTTCATCCCTGTATGTATGCTCTGCCAAAACATCGTCGATAGACGCCACCCATGTCTCGGTAAGTTTTCCGGAAGGATTTGTCTTTCCGGTCAAAACATTTGCTGCTGCCTGAGATACGTTTTGTCCTCCAAATCCAACGAGCACAACTGCGTCTGCCACTTCTCTGACTTCTGATAAGTCAACTACAGAGCCTGCATAGATCACTACCACTAATTTCTTTGCATGACCTCTAAGGAAATACATCGCTTCCAGTTCTTCTCTTGTGAGAGAAATATCATGTCTGTCCGTGGATTCAATTTCGCCGCCTTCGCCTGTTCCTACCGTCAAAATAGTCACATCGCTCTTGTCACTGTCTACACATGCCTGTCTGATATTGCCCATACCTGTAAGGCCGCCATGAATCTCTCCGATACTTTCCGTATAGAACGCATCGTATCCTAAATCGGTGAGAGTTTCCGCCAATGGTTTAAATGGACGGTTCGGAATAACAGCGCTGCTGCCCCCTCCATGATAATACATGTGAGCCGGCGCGCCGGTCACACAGATTTTTCCGCCTTTGAGCGGAAGAGTTCCGTCATTTTCAAGAAGAACGATACCTGCTTCTTCGATTTCCTGCGACAGAGCAATCCTTTCTTCCACTGTCATGTTAATCTTTTGCAATTTCTTTTCTTCTGCGGCATTTTCCACCATGTGAATCAATCTCTCTGCCGATTGATTGAGGCAATCTAAATCCACTTCGCCTTTGTCAAAGTGTTCTTCTAATGCTTTCTCATTTTGCGGCAGGTAAGGCATTCCTATATCTAATCCTGCATGTAAGCTTGCGAGAGGGTCTTTTGTTGCCTCCCAGTCGGAAACGATAACTCCCTCAAAACCTAATTTTTCTCTCAAGTGCTTGTAGAGTTTTTTATGCTCACTCATACGCACACCATTTACCAGATTATAAGAACTCATAATCGTCCATGGTTTTGCCTTTACTGCAATTTCAAACGGTTTTAAGTAAATCTCATTCAACGTTCTCTCGTCCACTTCCGATGATAACCAATGTCTTGAGAATTCCCGGTTGTTACAGCAGTAATGTTTGAGGGAAGTTCCGATATGATTATCCTGCACCCCCTCGATAAATGCTTTGCCGAACATACCGGCTACATACGGGTCTTCACTAAAATATTCGAAATTGCGTCCGCAAAGTGGTGTGCGCTTAATGTTTACACCCGGTCCTAAAATGACATCCACTTTCAAATCAATACAATCATCTGCGATAGCCGTACCCATTTTATATGCCAAATCCAAATCCCATGTCTGTGATACCATCTGATAACAAGGATACGCAACCGCAGGATAAATGCTTGCATTCGCCCAGCTGTCAGTCACGCTGAGACAACGAAGTCCCACCGGACCGTCGCTTACCTTAATTGTATGTAACTTTCCGTTTAAGTCGTGGGTCTGCCACCAATCTTTCCCTTGTAGAAGCTTTAGTTTTTCTCTATCCGTAATTTCTACTTTTTTCATTTTTCCCCCTCTTAATTTCTGCTTTGCATCCTATTTCTTCTTAATATAATATATGCGGGTAGTGTATTCTCCCGGTGGATTCATTACCGGAATGCCCACATTCATAATGGTCTTTCCGTCTGCCACAATATCTTTTCCTTCGATATCATTTATCACGTAAAGATAATCCGGATTCAATCCTTTCACAGGCAAGTAATATGGCTTGTCATTTTCCATCGTTCTTGCTGTTGCGAGCATTACATATGCCATTTCCTGATTGTCACTCACAAGTTCCCATGCACATTGTCTTCTCATAAACGGATTCAATAAACGATAGTAAGTTCCGTTCTGGATAAGCGGCTCCAAGCCTTTATGTTCTGCAACTTGACCCGGAATCTCATCAATTTCTTCCTGCGAGAGTTCTGCTATATTTAATTCATACCCAAAATTGCACATCTGGGCAACATCACCTCTTGTCTTAAATGGTGTGTTTCTTTTTGTCTGATGATTTGGCGCTGCAGAAACATGTCCGACTATGGCGCTTGGCGGATATACAAGGCTTGTTCCGTATTGGATTTTGAGTCTTTCAATCGGGTCACTGTCATCACTTGTCCAAATCTGTGGCATATAATACAAAATACCAAAATCAAAGCGTCCACCGCCGCCTGCGCATCCCTCGAAGAATACGTTTGGATGTGCTTTTGTTAAGCGTTCCATCAATGCGTATACTCCTAAGATATAGCGATGGGAGTGTTCGCCCTGTCTCTTTCCGAGATAATCCGCACCATTATCTGTAATGTTCCTGTTCATGTCCCACTTGACATAAGAAATATCATATTCGGATAAAATGGCGGAAATCTTTTCAAACAGATAGTCCACTACTTCCTGACGGCTCAAATCCAACACTAACTGTTGGCGGCATCTTATCGGGTCTCTGTCCGGTGTACGAATCGCCCAATCCGGATGTGCTCTGAAAAGTTCACTGTCCTCAGAAATCATTTCCGGTTCAAACCAGATACCGAATTTCATTCCCTGTGCCTTACATGTATCAATAATTTTTCCGAGACCATTTGGTAATTTTTCCTTATACACAAACCAATCTCCCAGAGAAGAACAGTCATTATCTCTATGACCAAACCATCCGTCGTCGAGAACCATTGTGTCAATTCCAAGGCCTTTGCAGTCTTGGATAAACTTCACAATTTTTGCTTCGTCAAAATTAAAATAAGTCGCTTCCCAGTTATTTATTACGATTGGGTGCTTATGGTCTTTGTCTGCGCATTTTCCAAGATGATTTCTGCACACGTCGTGGAAATGTTGCGACATTTTGTTAAATCCCTCATCTGAATATGTAAGAACACATTCAGGTGTTTCAAAGCTCTCCCCGGGATTCAACTCCCAGTCAAATGTTTCCGGATTGATTCCCGCAACCACTCTGATATTATCGATTTCATTTTTTTCTACCGCAAATTTGAAATCACCGCTATATGCCAATGCAAAGCCATAAACATCTCCTCTATCTTCATCGGCATTCTTATCAGATAATGCGATAAAAGGATTTAGCTGATGACTTGAGTTTCCCCTGCGGCTTTCTATGGTACTCATACCTTGGTGCAACGGATAAGTCTCTATGTGTCTTTCTCTACCGTGAGAGCCCTTAAGAGATGTCATATTAAAATCTTTTGTGAAAAATCCTACTGCTGCACTTAACGCTGTCTTTAATGAAATCGCCACATCGCAAATGTTTACAATTTCACTGTGACGTGCAATCACATCTTCCTCTTCAAATACAGAATAATACAAATTTACCAGATATCCGGAAGCCTCATCACGCAAGGTGATTTTTAATGTTTGAACATCTTCAACATTTTTATCAAAGCTTGGCATTCCCGTAATTTTCGGTTTTCCATTTATAATCTCATATGAGTCATAAATCGGATCATTTACAAATCTGTTATCTTTTCCCTCTACCACAAGAGCCGGAACGCCGAAACTTCCCCGTCCGATTGTCGGCATTTCATAAGGAATGGTTTCTTGGCAGACCTTTCTTCCTTCGTCGACAAACGTACTTGGTCCATATGGCAAACCACGTATAATTGTAAACGGAGTCATGTCATATGTCCCTACTTTCTTTCCGTAATACGCATTTGACAATATCCCATTGTCTAATACTCGCATGATGTAACTGCTGCTTTTTGTTGTCAAATAAAAATGATTGTCTTTAACCTGAATCATTTATTTTCCTCCTTATACAATTTTTTCTTTTTTCATTATATCAAATATAGAATCCCTTTGAAACATCTTTTTGTTATTTCTTTTTTCCTAATAATAATTTATACTAATACCATATACATTGAAAGAAGGGATTTTTATGCCGTCGGATTATACGCATTTCTATTTTGGACACAAGGCAATCGACTATTTGCCGGAAACCCTCGCCGTTGCTGTCAGAGAACACTTACAGTTCTTTGATATCGGCCTGCAAGGTCCGGATATTTTGTTCTTTTATGAACCACTGCACAAGTGCCCTGTTAACCAACTTGGTTTCTCCATGCACGGTGCATCTGCAAAGGATTTTTTCTATCCTGCAAGGACAATTTTAAACACCTTCTCCGGCGATGAAAAATCATCTGCACTTGCATATTTGGCAGGATTTCTTTGCCACTATACCTTGGATGTCACCTGCCATGGTTATATAGAGAAAAAACTTACGGTTTCGGGGCTGACACATTCGCAGCTTGAAAAGGAATTTGACCGTTACCTGATGGTAAAAGAAAACGGCGCTGTTTCAAAAGTTAAAACTTCCACCAATATTATTCCGTCTAAGAAAAACGCAGCTGTAATTTCTGCTTTTTTCCCGAATGTAACAGCCAAAGACATCCAGAAAACTCTAAAATCCATGGTTTTTATTACAAACTTACTCAGTGGGAGGGGACTTCGAAGACCTTTTGTAACAGCAGGACTTAAAATCAGTGGACAATACCGCAAACTCTTTGATATGCTAATACCAAAGGATACCCCTGTCGGCAGTGAGGACAGCAATCTCCGATTGGAGAAATTGCTCGAGAAAGCTCTAGGTACCTATAGTGAGTATGCTTTAGAATATGAAGCCTTTTTAAATGGAGGGGATTTCCCGGACGATCTTGCGGCGACTTTCGGCGCAGGTGAAAATTGGGAACAAATTCCTATATTAACTCTTGAGGAGGAAAAACTATATGAAGTTTAAAACAACACCTTTAGAAAAGAAATGGATTGGCTATGACGTGGGTAACTCGGCATTTACGTTACTGATTACGACTCTCCTGCCTATCTTTTTCCATGAACTTACCGACAAAGCCGGTATGTCTAATGATGACTATGTATCTTATTGGGCCCTCACAACGAGCATTGTAACGGCTCTTATGGTCTTTCTTGGTCCGATTCTCGGAACGCTCTCTGATTTGAAAGATAAAAAGAGAAAAATCTTTTCCGCCTGTGCTTTTGTCGGCGCTATTTCTTGTACCGTCCTCGGATTTATGTCTCATTGGATTTGGTTTTTTATTACATTTCTGTTTGCAAAAACCGCTTATCAAATGAGTTTGGTTGTATATGATTCCATGCTGGTCGATGTCACAACGCAGGAACGTATGGATGAGATTTCTTCCAAAGGATATGCATGGGGATATATCGGAAGCTGTGCTCCCTTTATCTTTACCGTAGCGGTATATGTCATGAGTGATATGCTGGGATGGATTCCGATGTATCTTGCTACCGTTCTTTGCTGTGCTATCATCGCAGTCTGGTGGATAGGCTGGACTCTTCCTCTTTATAAAAACTATAAACAAAAGTATTTTGTTTCCGGACAAAATCAACCTGTCCGCACTACCTTTAAAAATTTATCGGGCGTCTTTAAAGAGTTGAAAAATGATAAAACTGTCTTGTTTTTCTTAATTGCCTTTTTCTTCTTTATTGACGGGGTTTATACGATTATTGATATGGCAACTGCCTACGGAGAGTCTCTCGGACTGGATACCGTCGGACTCTTGGCAGCGCTTCTTGTGACACAGATTGTGGCTTTTCCGTCTGCTCTGATTTTCGGAAGATTGTCGCGTAAAGCAAAGTCGGAAAATCTGATTACGATTTGTATTGTTGCTTACTTTGTCATCACGGTATATGCGACTTTCCTGACCTATTTATATCAGTTTTGGATTTTAGCAATTGCAGTCGGAATGTTCCAAGGAAGCATTCAGTCCTTGTCTCGTTCTTATTTTGCCAAGATTATTCCTCAGGAGAAATCCGGAGAATTTTTCGGAATATATGACATCTTCGGAAAAGGAGCTTCGTTAATGGGTTCTTCTATTGTCTTTCTTGTAACACAACTTACAGGACGACAAAACCTTGGTGTCGGCGCCATTGCTTTTATGTTCCCGATAGGACTTGTATTCTTCTTATTGTCTGTAAAGGAATCAAAAGCTAACGCTAAATAAGGATACTTTAACCCCATAAAAAACCCTCCTGTTTGGTGCATTGTATCAAATAGGAGGGTTTTGTGATTCTTATTGATGAAAATATAATTTCATCTGTTCTTGAATATCCAGTTCCAATCGTTGCATCGTTCCGTCATAATAAACGTTATCCATATTTTTTCTTACGCTGCTTGGGAAAATATTTTTCATGTCTTCTACATAATAACTCCCATCCCTTGGTATTCTGAAATCAGTAACCACGTATTGATTATCTATAAATTCAACTACGAACTTATGCGGAATAGAATACCCGCTATCTTCTTTGATTTCGTCATTTTCCAAATAACATTGCTTTTCTAACACCCATGCATAGACATAAAAAAGTTTTTCTTCTTTTTCATCAAATAAATATGGTCTTATGCTCACAAATGTTTTTTGATTATCATGATACTTAATTTCGCTATCTCCGTTTTTTACCAAATAATCTTTGATGGCGATTTCTATTTCTTCATCATCTAATTGAACCGGCGGAGCATATTTAAGTCCCCATGTACTGAAAAAAACAGGCTTATTATTTTTCATTCTATTTACATCAATACAAAATAATCCCCCGAGTATTACCGTGGAAAATATAACCGCAAACAGAATAATCGTAACCAATCTGACTTTTTTAGTCGTTTTATTTATCTTTTCACTCGTATAATCAATTGTTTTTATGATATTTTGTTCTAGTTTTCCCTGATATTCATTCTCTTTTATTCTTTCGCCATTTAATAATTCATTTATCGAAACTCCCAATATTTCACACAATGATTGGAGCAATGATAAGTCCGGCATATTCCTGCCGGTTTCCCATCTGCTGATAGATTTTGCACTTATTCCTAATTTTTCGGCAAGCTGTTCCTGTGTCATGTTTTTTTCTTTTCTCAATTTAGAAATAAATTTACCGATATTTTCTTGGTCCATAAAATTTTCTCCTTCCATAGATAGATATATCATAATAAATATATCAAAATGAATGTTTATTTACAGGACATAAAGTGAGAATTTCATTATAAATAAAAGATTATCCCAATATAAGAGATAATCTTTTATTACATGTTACTAACTTTTTACTTGTTATATGAAAGTGTTTCCTATTTTGAAAAAATGCCCAGTTCCTGACAGATTGGTATCATAATGGCAGTATTAACAATCACAACCGCTATACCGACAACAATCATTACCTTTAATGCTTTTTCTTTGCCTTTATATTCCGGAATCTGATTTTCTTCTAAGTAGCTTTTGTGCATTCTATTGATTTCCATATCATTTCCCAAATCAATAATAATACCCGGAATTGCCATAATAAGAATTAAAAATACATCCATAAGCATCGTGCTTATTGGTATCATGTTCTTCACCATCAAAATCATATCCGGTATAAAAACAATCGCTAACAATAGTATAAAAATCGTTTCATAAATATAATAATTTTTAAATGCCTTATTTTCTTTTTTCATCATTTTTTTAAATTCACTTTTTTTCATGTTTTACCTCGCCCTCTACTACAAATTAAAATTTGTCGTTCTTCTTTCGTACAGATATTGTACTTATAAAGTATGGAAAAGTCAAGAAACGAAGTTTCCTATGAAATAAAAAAGGTCTTAGAAACTTGCATTTCTAAGAACCCTTTTTTAAAGTGAAGCATCGGGGATTCGAACCCCGGACAACTTGATTAAAAGTCAAGTGCTCTACCGACTGAGCTAATGCTCCATATTTAATTATTGCCTTGCTCCGCAAAACAAAATGCCCAGAGCCGGAATCGAACCAGCGACACAGGGATTTTCAGTCCCTTGCTCTACCGACTGAGCTATCTGGGCATAGTGCAAACCACGGTTCGCACAAACGTTATGATATCTTATATGTCCTGTATTGTCAAGCACTTTTTGGGGAAGTTTTTCATAAGACTAGAAAGACAAAGTAAATTCCAGTTCATATACCCATACTAGATTTAAGTCTGT
>CAZRZV010000005.1:0-46400 GCA_964604665.1 uncultured Faecalimonas sp.
GAATCAGTAACAGAAGGGCATCCAGATAAAATCTGTGACCAAATCTCAGACGCTGTTTTAGACGCATTGTTGGAGCAAGACCCGATGAGCCGTGTCGCATGTGAAACTGCAATCACAACAGGGTTAGTATTAGTTATGGGTGAAATCACAACAAATGCGTATGTTGATATTCAGAAAATCGTAAGAGATACGGTTGATGAGATTGGATATAACAGAGGAAAATATGGATTTGATGCGCACACCTGTGGTGTAATCACAGCTATTGATGAGCAATCTTCAGATATTGCAATGGGCGTGGACAAGGCTTTGGAAGCAAAAGAAAACAAAATGTCAGATGAAGAGATTGAGGCAATCGGCGCAGGAGATCAGGGTATGATGTTTGGTTATGCGTCAAATGAAACGGAAGAGTTGATGCCATATCCGATTTCGCTGGCTCACAAATTGACACGCAAGCTTACAGAGGTTCGTAAGAGCGGAATACTTACGTACCTTCGCCCGGATGGAAAATCACAAGTGACTGTGGAATATGATGCAAACGGAAAACCTGCAAGATTGGATGCGGTCGTATTATCTACACAGCATGACCCGGATGTGACACAGGAACAAATACACGCAGATATTAAAAAATACGTGTTTGATGAAGTGCTTCCTACAGAACTTATTGACGGAAATACAAAATTCTTTGTCAATCCGACAGGACGTTTCGTAATCGGAGGGCCACACGGAGACAGCGGACTTACAGGACGTAAGATTATCGTTGACACATACGGCGGCATGGCTCGGCATGGCGGCGGAGCATTCTCGGGAAAAGACTGCACAAAGGTAGACCGTTCAGCAGCATATGCGGCACGTTATGCGGCAAAGAACATAGTTGCAGCCGGTCTTGCGGATAAATGTGAAATTCAGTTATCGTATGCAATTGGTGTGGCACAACCGACATCTATTATGGTTGATACATTTGGCACAGGAAAGGTTTCTGAGGAGAAATTGGTTGAAATCGTAAGAGAAAACTTTGATTTGAGACCGGCAGGAATTATCAAGATGTTAAATCTCCGTCGTCCTATTTACAAACAAACGGCAGCATACGGACATTTTGGCCGCAATGATTTAGATTTGCCATGGGAAAAATTAGACAAAGTTGATACATTAAAAATGTACCTGTAAGTACCGTAAAATGGGAAAAGGGGCACCCTTGAGTTCAATTTGGGACGTAGTGCAATTCAATTTTACTACGTCCCCAAGAAGGTGATTTTATGAAATTAAAGAATCGTTTAATACTTGCTTTTATCACAGTTGCAATTTTGCCATTATTGTTATCGGCGATGGTTATCTTTGCATTTGGAGAATTGCAGCTTCGTACAATCGAAAAGAATTACGGGATTGCGGATGCCACGTATGAGAGCTTTTCCAATCCGATTCAAATGCTAAGTAAGGTGACGGAGGATTCCTACAGACAATTAATGATTACGGCGAACCGTGACGTAAAGCGATTTGAAGATGTTGCTTATCTGGACAGCGTAAATGAGGAATTGAGACTACTGAATTCCTATCTTGTCTTGCGGGAAAGCGGAGAGGTCACCTACTCGGGCTCAATGGATGCCAAGGTGGAAAGTGTATACGAGGAACTGCCCGCATATGGACATCATGATTCTTCATCGGAGAATGGAACCTATGTAGGCGGCAATTTGCAAGTCCTGATTAGGCAGATAGATTTCCAGACACCGGAAAGAAAGCAGGGAAGCGTGTTTATTATTACCGATGTAAGCGAAGCAATTCCGGAAGTGCGTCAGTTTGTTGTAAAGGTACTGTTCGCAATCGTTTTGATTTTAATACTTACGGCGGCGGTTCTGATTATCTGGATTTATCGAGGGGTTGCGATACCGCTTGGAAGGATGACCATAGCCACTCAAAATATTAAGGATGGAAATCTGGATTTTGAACTTGAAGTGGAAACGGATGATGTGATAGGAAGACTTTGCCAGGACTTTGAGGAAATGCGTCTGCGTTTGCGAGAGTCCACGATGGAAAAAGTGGAGTATGACAAGCGAAGCAAGGAACTGCTCAGTAATATTTCACATGATTTAAAAACACCTATTACAGCTATCAAGGGATATGTGGAAGGAATCATGGATGGCGTGGCGGATACCCCGGAAAAGATGGAGCGTTATATCAAAACGATTTATAATAAGGCTAACGATATGGATACTCTGATTAATGAACTTACTTTGTATTCCAAAATCGATTCCAATCGTATTCCGTACAATTTCAGCCCGATTTTTGTAAATGATTATTTTGATGATTGTGCAATCGATTTGAAAATGGATTTGGATGCCAGAGGAATCCGATTTACCTATGAGAACGGCGTGGATAGCAGCGTGAAAATCATTGCGGATGTGGAGCAATTAAAACGAGTGATTAATAATATCATTTCCAATGCGGTAAAATATATGGATAAGCCACAGAAAGAAATTCATCTTTGTGTAAAAGACGTAGGAGATTTTATTCAAATTGATATTGAAGATAATGGAAAAGGAATCGGCGCCAAGGAACTGCCTAATATTTTTGAAAGGTTCTATCGCACGGATGCTTCCCGAAATTCCATGACAGGCGGAAGCGGAATCGGGCTTTCCATTGTGAAGAAAATCATTGAGGAACACGGAGGAAAGATTTGGGCAACCAGTAAAGAGGGAGAAGGAACAACGTTATATTTTGTGTTAAGAAAATATCAGGAGGTACAGATGAATGAGTAAAATTTTGATTGTGGAAGACGAGTCGGCTATCGCTGAATTAGAGAAGGATTATCTGGAATTGAGCGGATTTGAGGTAGAGGTCGCAAATGATGGACAAATCGGAATGACAAAAGCATTGGAAGAAAATTACGATTTGATTATTTTGGATTTAATGTTGCCGGGGGTAGACGGATTTGAGATATGCCGTCAGGTGAGAGAAGAAAAGAACACACCGATTATCATGGTTTCGGCAAAAAAAGATGACATTGACAAAATCAGAGGTTTGGGGCTCGGCGCAGATGATTATATGACAAAACCATTCAGCCCAAGTGAGTTGGTGGCACGAGTAAAGGCTCACTTGGTCAGATATGAACGTTTAATCGGCAGCGTGGCGGAAGAAAATAAGGTAATAGAGATACGTGGACTTAAAATTGATACGACCGCAAGGCGTGTTTGGATAAACGGAGAAGAAAAAACGTTTACAACGAAAGAATTTGATTTACTGACATTCCTCGCAACCCATCCAAATCATGTATACACAAAGGATGAATTGTTTAGTGAGATTTGGGATATGGAATCTATCGGAAACATTGCAACAGTCACGGTACATATCAAGAAGATTCGCGAAAAAATCGAGTATGACACTTCAAAACCTCAATATATCGAAACGATATGGGGAGTAGGATACCGCTTCAAGGTATAAGAGAAGAGGAAGAGAATCATATGATTACAAGTACAAGTAATGCGCAGGTAAAGCAGTTGCTTCAATTGCAGAAAAAGAGCAGGGTGAGAAATGATGCCAAGGTTTTTCTGGCAGAGGGGCTGCGAATGTTTGCAGAAGTGCCTGCAGAACGTGTCGAAAAAGTGTATATTTCAGAGACTCTTTATAATAAGAAAAGAGGAGAACTGAATCTGGAGAGATTTCGGACGGAGATTCTGTCAGATGCAGTGTTTCAGTATGTTTCTGATACGAAGACACCGCAGGGAATTTTGTGTATTCTAAAAAGGGAAGAGTATGATGTAAATACTCTGCTGAATATGGAAAATCCTCATTTTATCGTTTTGGATAATTTGCAGGACCCCGGAAATCTTGGGACGATTGTCAGGACGGCTGAAGGAGCAGGGGTAGATGCAGTTTTTTTAAGTAAAGATTGTGTCGATATTTATAATCCGAAAACGATTCGTTCTACTATGGGTTCCATCTATCGGATGCCGGTTATATATATAGAAGATTTACTTTTATTATTAAAATCATTTAAAGAAAAAGGAATTACATCTTACGCGGCTCATTTGGATGGAAAAAATTCTTATGACCAAGAAGATTATACGTCAGGAACTGCAATTTTAATCGGAAATGAAGGGAACGGATTGAGGAAAGAAGTTGCGGAAAATGCAGATATTTTGGTGCGAATTCCGATGCAGGGAAAGGTGGAATCGCTGAATGCGGCAGTCGCCGCTTCTATTCTCATGTTTGAGGTTTTTCGGCAGAGAAGATAGGTAAAAAACAGGCAAATTGTACTAAAATAAGTACAATTTGCCTTAAATTTTTTTAAAAAGAGGGGTTGACAGAACCGAAAATCAGTGTTAGTATGCCAATTGTTGTTCGGAGTTGTAACAAAATTGTAACAAATTGTAATAGAAACGAACAAAATGCATATAATATTTTAACAAGAATGAAATTGTTACAACGTATTATAGGAGGTAAATATGATTTTCGGGAAAAAGAGAGGCGTAATAAGTCTTCTGATCGCAAGTTGTGTTATGTTTACAGCTGAGTTCGAAGTATTAGCAGCTAATCCGCAGACTGAAGCTCAGGTAATTGTAACATTAAATTATGAAACAGAAGAAATTGCACTTGCAAAGATGATGGAAGAAGTTCCTGCAATGGCAAGTATAGCAGTAGATACACAAGCATGGTATGGAAAGGCATTAGCGAATACAGACAGCCAAATCTATATGTATGCAGAAGCAACAGAACAAAGTAAAAAAGTTGCAATCATGAAAAACAATACGGTAGTTACAGTAGATGAAGTCGGAGCAGAATGGACGAAAGTCACTTCAGGAACTTTGACAGGCTACGTAAAAAATGAATTGCTTTTGACAGGAGCAGCCGCTGTCGAAAGAGCAAAAGTGACATGTGTAAATGGTCAGACGGAGGCAACTGCATGTACACAGGCAGCAGTGAAAACTTACAACAGAGGTACGCAGGACGTGCCAACAGAGACATTACTGGCGGCATTGATTTACTGTGAAGCAGGAAACCAACCTTACGAAGGAAAAGTAGGGGTGGGTGCGGTTGTAATGAACCGTGTAGCGAGTTCGCGTTTTCCAAACAACATTCGCGAGGTGATTTATCAAAGAGGTCAATTCACACCGGCCATGAGTGGTAAAGTGGATCGTACGATTGCATCAGGACGTATTCCGGCATCATGCTACGAGGCAGCACGTGCGGCGCTGGCAGGAGAGACTACGGTAGGAAATGCAATGTATTTTAACACAGGATATGGTTCTTTCAAATTGGGAGATCACTATTTTAGTTAAAAGGGAGTATTTTATGGGGCAGGTATTGATACCTGCCTCTTTTAATTGCATAAACTTCGCTCTTTGTCAGTTTTAAGTTGAAGAAATGAGTGAAGAGTGTTATTATTAAAAAATATTAAAAACATCAGCGAGGGTGATAAGATGAATTTAAAAGGACGCAGTTTTCTGACATTGAAAGATTTTACGCCGGAAGAAATTTTATATTTGGTTGATTTGGCGGCGGATTTGAAGGCAAAAAAGAAGCAGGGGATTACGGGAAATTCGTTAAAAGGGAAAAATATTGCATTGATATTTGAGAAGCCTTCCACGAGGACCCGTTGCGCATTTACGGTTGGTGCGCAAGACGAAGGCGGGATTCCGACCTACCTTTCACAACATGATATTCAATTGGGATATAAAGAGAGTGTAAAAGATACAGCACGTGTTCTTGGACGTATGTTTGACGGGATTGAATTCAGAGGTTTCAAACATGAACATGTAGAACAGTTGGCAAAGTACAGCGGAGTGCCGGTCTGGAACGGACTTACGGACGAGTATCATCCTACGCAGATTTTGGCAGATTTTCTGACGATGAAAGAACACTTTGGATACGTTAAGGGGTTGAATTTTGTATATCTTGGTGACGGAAGAAATAATATGGCAAACAGTCTGATGATTGGCTGCGCAAAAGTGGGCGTCAACTTTACCATTATTGCACCACAGGAATTGTGGCCGGGCAGAGAATTGATTGAACTTTGCAAGGAGTATGCATCGGAAGCAGGCTCAACTGTTACGGTGACAGATTCTACAGAGGAAGTAAAAGGTGCGGATGTATTATATACCGATGTTTGGTGTTCCATGGGTGAAGAGGATAAGGCGGCAGAACGTATCGCGCTGCTACATCCATATCAGATTAATCAGTCTTTAATGGATAAGACGGGAAAAGAAGAAACGATTTTTATGCATTGTCTTCCGGCGGTAAAAGGGAATGAAGTCACAGAAGATATATTTGAACAATATGAAGATATTATCTTTGATGAGGCGGAGAATCGCCTTCACACCATAAAGGCAGTTATGGTAGCAACATTGGGAGAATAATATAGATGGAATGGAACATTGTTTTTTGCAAGGAAATTGATTCTACAAATTTAGAGGTAAGGCGTTTATCAAAACAGGGAGCTGAGGCAGGTTTGGTTGTATCGGCTGATATGCAGAATGCAGGCAGAGGCAGAAGCGGAAGAACATGGGATTCTCCGGCAGGCGGGAATCTGTATTTTTCAGTTTTGCTGCGTCCGGATTTTTCACCGGAAAAGGCACCGATGTTAACGCTTTTGATGGCATACAGTGTTGCAAATGCATTGGATAAAGTCATTTATCCGGAAGGATTGTCGGTGCAGATTAAGTGGCCAAATGATATCATACTTTCAAGAAAAAAGATTTGCGGTATTTTGACGGAGATGAACTTAGAACAAGGTCAGATTGAGGACGTCATTATAGGTGTCGGAATTAATATAGATACAAGACAATTCTCCGAAACATTGCAGGATAAGGCAACGTCTATTGTTTTGGAATCGGGAATCATTGTGGACAAAGAATCTTTGCTAAAGCAGATTTTACAGGAATTCGGAAAACATTATGAGGATTTTTTGCAGACACAAAACTTATCACTCATACAAGAAAAGTATAATCAGTTGCTGGTAAACCGAGACTGTGAAGTGATGGTATTAGAGCAAGGGAACGAATACCGGGCGTTGGCATTGGGAATTAATGAAAACGGCGAATTGGTAGTTCAAAAAGAAGACGGCAAGACAGAGACGGTGTATGCAGGAGAGGTGTCCGTCAGAGGGATTTACGGATACGTTTAGGAGGAATTATGTACGAAGAAAAGGTTGTGCTTTGTGGTGCAAATTCATATGAACAGGTATTCTATTTGAATCCGGATTTTGATGCACTTCCGGATACGGTGAAAGATGAACTGAAAGTGATGTGTGTATTGTACACGGAAGATGTAGGTGGAATTCTCACATTGGTGTTTGAAGAGAATGGGGAACTGTGTTTTGAAGTGACTTCCGAGGAAAATGACTTTATGTTTGATGAAATCGGAAGCAGATTAAAAATCAAAAAACTTCAAAAAACAAAAGAAGAATTGTTACAGGCATTGCAGATATACTACAAAGTGTTCTTTTTAGGGGAGGATATGTAAATGTTATTGGTGGTAGATGTAGGTAACACGCATATTACACTGGGTGTGTTTGACGGCGAAGAGCTGAAAGCAACGTTTCGTATGACGGCAAAACAGCCACGCACTTCAGACGAATATGGCATCCAACTCTGTGATTTGCTGGAACATAGAAACTTTAATATCAAAGATATTCATCATGTGATTGTGTCATCCGTTGTGCCGGATGTTATGCATTCTCTTGCAAGTGCGATTATTAAATATTTTGGAATTACACCGATGATACCGACGACTCTGGATATGGGACTTACGATTAACACGGAGCATCCGAAAGAAATCGGTCCGGACCGGATAGTCGACGCGGTTGCAGCATATGAGAAATATGGCGGACCGGTGATTGTAATTGATTTCGGAACAGCCACCACCTATGATGTCGTTACGAAAGACGGTGTGTTTGAGGGTGGACTTATTTCTACCGGAATCAGAACCGCTGCCAGAGCGCTTTGGGACGGAGCTGCTATGCTTCCGGAGATTGAAATCCGAAAACCGAAAACAATTATTGCCAAAGAAACGGTATCCAGTATGCAGGGCGGTCTTGTTCTCGGATATATCGGTCAGGTGGAATATATTGTGAACAAGATGAAGGCGTCCGGATATCAGGACGCAAAAGTCGTAGCAACAGGCGGACTTGGAAATATTATTATTCCGGAGACGGATGTGATTGATATCTATGACAGGCATTTGACGTTAGAAGGATTGAAATTTATTTACGAAAAAAATAAAGAGGCAGAATCATTCAGATGAAAAAGTTAACAATAGGTAATGTTGAACTTGAAAATTCATATATTTTGGCACCGATGGCAGGAGTAACAGACCTGCCATTTCGCTTGCTTTGCAGAGAACAGGGAGCAGGGCTTTTATGTATGGAAATGGTAAGTGCAAAAGCGATTCAATACAACAATAAGAATACAAAAGCATTGTTGGAAATTCATCCCGATGAACCTCCGGTGTCATTGCAGCTTTTTGGTTCGGACCCGGAAGTTATCAGTGAGGTTGCAAAACGGATTGAGGAACTTCAGTTTTCTATTTTGGATATCAATATGGGTTGCCCGGTTCCGAAGATTGTAAGAAATGGAGAGGGCTCTGCACTTATGAAGCAGCCGAAACTGGTGCATGAGATTGTGGAAAAAACGGTGAAGGCGATTCAAAAACCGGTCACGGTAAAAATCAGAAAAGGTTTTGACGATTCATGTATTAACGCAGTGGAAATTGCAAAGATTATAGAGGACGCAGGAGCGAAGGCGGTTACGGTACATGCAAGGACGCGTGAGCAGTACTATTCAGGACAGGCAGATTGGGACATTATTCGTCGGGTAAAAGAGGCAGTTTCCATTCCGGTAATCGGAAACGGAGATGTTACATCAGGAGAAAGTGCGGTTGCAATGCGAGAGCAAACAGGCTGTGACGGAGTCATGATTGGAAGAGGCGCACAGGGGAATCCTTGGATTTTTTCAGAACTTCTCGCATACGAGAGAACAGGCAGGATACCACCGCGTCCGACCAAGGAAGAAATTAAACAGATGATTTATCGTCATGCGGCATTGCAGAAAGAATACAAAGGGGAATATTTGGGCATGCGTGAAATGAGAAAACACGTCTCATGGTATACGACCGGATTGCCAAATTCAGCAAAACTCAGGGGCGAGATTAATGCGGTAGAAACTTACGAAGAACTGGTTTCTTTACTGGAGGAAAAGTTATAAAATTTCTTGACATCATTTTCCCGCTCATGTATAATGGTGAAATTATGAGAATACAATTGTTTATCTAGAGTATGCAGGCAGCTGTTAAGAAACAAAGAGGAAGGAATTAAGAAAATGGCAGAGAAGAAAAAGATTCTTACTTACACAGGTCTGAAGGCGTTAGAAGACGAACTTGAGAACCTAAAAGTAGTAAAACGTAAAGAGGTTGCTGTTAAAATCAGAGAAGCAAGAGAACAAGGTGACTTATCAGAAAATGCAGAATATGATGCAGCGAAAGATGAACAGAGAGACATTGAGGCACGTATCGAGGAAATAGAAAAACTTCTGAAAAACGTAGAAGTTGTGGATGAAGACGAAGTAGACCTTGATAAGATTAGTATCGGATGTACAGTGGTATTGTATGATAAAGAGTTTGAGGAAGAAGTAGAATATAAAATCGTAGGTTCTACAGAGGCAAACAGTCTGGCGGGAAAGATTTCTAACGAATCTCCACTCGGAAAAGCACTGCTTGGAAAAGCAGTCGGAGAAGATGTTGAAGTGGAAGCACAGGCCGGCGTGATTGAATATCAAGTATTAAAAATTGAGAGAAACGTGTAATAAACGAAATTATAAAGGAGAGAAGAACCATGGCAGAACAAAAAAATGGACAAAACGTACAAGAGCCTGATATTAACCAGTTAAGAAAAGTACGTCGTGAAAAACTTGCCGAATTGCAGGCAAGCGGAAAAGATCCATTCCAAATCATGAAATATGATCAGGATTCACACAGCCAATCTATCAAAGATAACTTTGAGGAGATGGAAGGCAAAAAAGTATCAATTGCAGGACGTATGATGTCAAAACGTGTTATGGGTAAAGCTTCTTTCTGTCACATTCAGGATTTAGAGGGTACTATCCAATCATATGTTGCAAGGGATTGTATCGGCGAAGAAGAGTATAAAGAATTTAAAAGAATGGATATCGGTGATATTGTAGGTATCAAAGGGGAAGTGTTCCGTACAAAGATGGGAGAAATCTCTATTCATGCGGAAGAAGTAACTTTGTTATCAAAGAGCCTTCAAATCTTACCGGAAAAGTTCCACGGAATGACAAACACAGATTTGCGTTACCGTCAAAGATACGTGGATCTTATTATGAATTCGGAAGCAAAGGATACATTTATCAAGCGTTCAAAGATTATCAGTTCTATACGCCGTTACTTAGACGGTCAGGGATTCTTGGAAGTAGAAACGCCAATGCTTGTTGCAAATGCGGGCGGCGCTGCGGCAAGACCGTTTGAAACGCACTTTAATGCATTGGATGAGGATTTTAAACTTCGTATTTCTCTGGAATTGTATCTGAAGAGACTAATCGTAGGCGGAATGGAACGCGTTTACGAAATCGGCCGTGTATTCCGTAATGAAGGTGTTGATACCAGACACAATCCGGAATTCACATTGATGGAATTATACCAGGCATACACAGATTACAACGGAATGATGGACTTAACAGAAAATCTATACCGCCATGTAGCTCAGGAAGTACTTGGAACAACTGTGATTACATACAATGGTGTGGAAATGGATTTGGGAAAACCGTTTGAAAGAATCACTATGGTAGAAGCAGTTAAGAAGTACGCAGGTGTTGACTGGGATGAAATTAAGACATTGGAAGAAGCAAGAGCAATCGCAAAAGAACGTCATGTAGAATATGAAGAACGTCATGGCAAAGGCGATATCTTAGCGTTGTTCTTTGAAGAATTTGCAGAAGAACACTTGATTCAACCGACATTTGTAATGGACCATCCGATTGAGATTTCTCCGCTTACAAAGAAAAAACCGGAGAATCCGGAATATACGGAACGTTTCGAGTTCTTTATGAATGGCTGGGAAATGGCAAATGCTTACTCAGAACTTAACGACCCAATCGACCAGAGGGAACGTTTTAAAGCACAGGAAGCGCTTCTGGCACAAGGTGATGAAGAAGCCAATACAACAGATGAGGACTTCCTTAACGCACTTGAAATCGGTATGCCTCCAACAGGTGGTATCGGATTTGGTATTGACAGAATGTGTATGTTGCTTACTGACAGTGCGGCAATCAGGGACGTGTTATTGTTCCCGACGATGAGGAGTTTGAATAAATAAAAGTTAAGACATCATTACTTATAGTGTGGGTAATGGTGTCTTTTTTAGTACTTGCAGTTGGTTTTGATATAAAATCGCAAAATAGCGGTGTTTATATTGAGAATTTGAACTGTTTATGACATACTGATTAAAGAGTAAAAATTGAAATTTTATATGAGGAGAGACTGATATGATAGAAGAATTAAAGAGTATGGTTGGAGAAAATGAAACAGTTTTTTATGAGGGGAAACCGGAAAAGAAATGCTTTATTTTTGAAAGCATTTTTAATCCGCTGTTGCCATTTGCAATTATTTGGGCAGTGATTGATATCGGATTTTTAGGCCGAGTGGCTATCGGTGGTATGCAGATGATTATGATACCTTTTTTGTTGTTTCATATGATGCCGGTGTGGATTTATCTTGCCGGTGTTGTCTTTGCATTTAAGAAATATAAAAACACATATTATATTGTAACAGACCATGCGGTATATATTTCAAGTGGTATTTTTACAATGAACCTCGAGACAAAAACATTTGCAGAATTGTCACGAGTGAACTTGCATAGAGGTATTTTTGATCAGATGTTCAATGTAGGAGATATACAGATTACTACCAATCAGTTTACAAGAAACAATATGCCGGCTGTACTGGGTATCAATAGTATTTCAAATTATTCAGAAGTATATCAAATTATCAAAAAACTACAGAAAGATATTTATTCAGATACTATGTATCCAAATGATTTGAGACCCGAAGAAAATCATGGATATAAAACAAAATACAGAGGTTAAAGCTCATGCTTGGTACGAAAAATTCTTACAGAGTTTTCAAGGAAACTATTGGCTTTTTCTGCAAACCAGTGTATAATACCTATTGAAAAGTAGCATAATATTATGCATAAATTTTCAATGGAGGATTAGTTATGGAGATTAAACGTGACCGCTACTTAAATAAACTCATTTCTTTTATGTGGGATGGGCAGGTTAAAGTGATTACAGGTATCAGACGCTGTGGTAAATCATACCTGCTTAAAAAGTTATTCCATGATTACTTAATATCCACCGGCGTGGCGGATGACCATATTATTGATTTAGCTCTTGACTTGACAAACGATATTCGCTACCGCAATCCATTGGAGTTGGCTCAATATGTACGAGCGCAAGCCGAAGGTAAAAGTGAGCAGTTTTATCTTTTTGTCGACGAGATTCAAATGTCTGACGAGGTTGTTAATCCTTATAATCCTGATGGGAAAAAGATTACTTTTTATGACGCTCTGAATGATTTGAAAACCTTGTCAAATCTCGACATTTATGTCACCGGCAGTAATTCAAAAATGCTTTCTTCAGATATTCTTACAGAGTTTCGCGGTCGCAGCGATGAAATTCGTGTTCACCCTTTGAGCTTTGCGGAATACTATTCTGCGGTGGGTGGTGATAAGGCGGACGCATTTGATGATTACGCTTTTTACGGAGGAATGCCACTGATTTTATCCCGTCCTACTGAAGGGGCGAAGATGAATTATTTACAGTCGCTTGTTTCTGAGGTTTATCTGAAGGATATCGTCGAGCGCAAGAAAATCAAAAGAGAAGATGTATTGGCGTCCATTCTTGATCTGCTTTGTTCCTCTGTCGGCTCTCTTACCAACCCGACAAATATTTCAAATACCATTAATTCAAAGCAAAAGAGAGCGGGAGAAAATGTTGTGGCTCACAATACGGTAAAGGCATATATTGACTATCTGTCAGACTCGTTTCTGTTTAGCGAATGTAAAAGGTGGGATGTAAAAGGCAAAGATTACTTTGATTATCCGAATAAATACTATTGTGAGGACATTGGACTGCGAAATGCAAGAATCGGTTTCCGGCAGCAGGAAATGACGCATATTATGGAAAATATTCTGTATAACGAGCTTGTTATCCGAGAATGTGCGGTAGATGTGGGTGTGGTGTACTCGAACGAAAGAGACGCAAAAGGCAAAATCAATAGGGTGGCAAGGGAAATTGATTTTATTGCCACTTCCGGCGGAAAGAGGACCTATATTCAGTCCGCATATGCGCTTTTAACTGAGGAAAAGGCAGAAATCGAAAATAAGCCATTTTCCTTGACCGGAGATTCATTCCCCAAAATCATTGTTCGTCACGATATTCGAAAGCGTTGGTATGATAATAACGGAATATTGAATATCGGTATCATTGACTTTTTGCTTGATGATTCTTTGCTCTAAGCATGAAATTTCAATAAAGAGATATTTTCTAAAGAAATTTAGAAGATATCTTCTTTTTTTGACAACTTTATGGTATATTTGCACTATATACTCAGCATTACACGAAGAAGGTCATGAATCATGCGTTTTGAAAAATTTCAAAAACCGATTTTTGAATTGTATCATTATACATCAAAAGCGAATGCAGAAAAGATTCTGACCGAAAAGGTCGTGAAGACCGGTAAGGACAGATTTCATACCTTGCGAATCAGAGAAATACTCTGACTGATAAATATTTGTATATTGGAAATGATATGGACTTGACGAGATATCAGTGGGTATCGATACCAGAAGGCTTTCGAGGTGTGATTGATGGAGTGCATAAGGTGGCGTTGTCTATGCAGGAGAATACACCGGCACCGTTACTTTTACCGTAGCGGTTCAGGATGAGTGAAAATACAAATCGTATAGAGGAGAGAAGTATGAAAAAGTTTTTAGCAGTTTTATTAGCATGTGGCTTGGTATTTTCTTTTGCGGGATGCGGCACAAAGGGAAAAAGCGAAGACATTGAAAAAAAGGGAAAGAATCTGACAGAGAAAGTCGGAGATTATATGGATGGGGAAACGGACGAAGAAGAACTGTCAAGTGCTCTGGATGATTATCAGAATTCCATCGATGGAAATATAAAAGGATATGATGATATTGAGGAGTATATCAAGGCCAGCACAAGTACCGAAGAATTCAAAAAAGTGTTGGAACATCAGAAATCAATCGGATTGACGCTGACAGTAGAGGCTGACGGAGATGATATGGTATATAAATATCAATATACGGTTGAAGTGACTGACGATGCGGCTCAATTACTCCAAGAAAGTTTTGAGCAAAATGAAGACAGACTGGCACAAACAGCAGACATCATACGTATTGAAGCACCATGCATTGATGAGGTTGTGTGGGAATATTATTCCATTGACGGAGAATTGTTAGTTTCCTATAGGAAATAAAAGCAATTGCTTGTCAGAGAGTAGAAGTTATGATACGAATCGTGTCAAAATGTGTATAACGTCTGGATTTTCAGGCATAAAAGTGTTATAATAACCATACCTATTTTTAGAGGAAAAACTTAAACGGAGGGTAAAAGTATGATTTTTTGTCCATCATGCGGAAAACAGCTTTCTGATGAAGAAAGTAAAGCGAAATTCTGTGCTTATTGTGGCGCACCACTTTCAAGCCAGGAAGAAAAAGAAAATGATATGAGTGCGAATGTAGACGAAGTAAAGGAAGGGGATACCAATAAGAAGTTTCGTCCTGCAGTCATTGCGACAGCGATTCTTGCAGTAGTGATTGCGTTTGTATTGATTTTTGGCGGAGTATTCTCGTCAGGCTATATGACACAGATGAATACATATATCAAGTTAATCAATAAGAAAAATACGGACCACGAAAAGTTTGTGAAGGCAACAAGTACAAAGAAAGTCTACGATTTCTATAAAACCGGATTAAGGGTAAGTGAAGATGCCAAAGACGAGCTTAAGGAGTTGGCGGAAGATTGGGATGACATTTATGATGAAATCGACGATGAATATGATAAATGGAAAATTTCTTTCAAAGTAAAATCAACCGAAAAAGGCGATAAGAGCGATAGAAAGAAACTGAAAGAAAACTATGAAGAACTCTATGATCAGTATTACGAGGACCAGATAGACGAATTAGAAGATGTCTTAGACGGTGATGAGTTAGAGGAATATGCAGAGAATATGGATGCGAAAGAAAAAGATGCTAAGAAACTTATTAAATCCATGATTCAATGCTACAAAGAGTATAAGAGCGTGAAGGTTTCATCTATCGTGAAAGTGAAAGGAAAATTCACGATTAAAGCAGACGGTAAAAAGTATGAATCTGATACAGTGAACTTTAAGGTAGCTAAGATTAACGGTGAGTGGGTACTTTATGAACTTGACAGCATTACTTTCGATGACGATGACAGGGAAGACGTAGAAGTATTCATGTCAGTCTTTGATAACATGCGACGTACAGCTACTACGCCAATGGGTATGATGACTTACGTTGAATAGTGAAAAATCTAAAAGAATATGATTACAGGGTTCGGTTATCCGAGCCCTGTTTTTATAATCACATTTTAAACATTATTCCTACAATAGCTGAGAATGCGATAAAGATGATAGGGTGTAAGCCCTTGGTTTTTTTGACTTTATTCGTAAATATCCAGAGGAAAACCGCAAAACCGATTCCCAGCCAATGAATGTTTTTGGCAATTTCTGTCAACTGAAATCCGTGTGACAGGATATCCGGTGCAAACAGGGTAGTAGTAATCACGCTGAGCCCTGCGGCCGCAATCAATCCAGCAGAGGCAGGTCGCAGTCCGTAAAAAGCATTATTGACATATTTGTTGTCCCGGAAGCTTTTTAAAAATCCTGCAATAATTAAAATCACAATGATGGAAGGGGTAATGAGTCCCAGAGTGGCGGTAAAGGCTCCCAATATTGCAAACGGAATCCCGCCCTCATTCATACCTGTAACATATCCGACGTAGGTTGCCATGTTAACCCCAATCGGTCCCGGTGTGGATTCGCTTACGGCAATCATATTTGTCAGGTCATTTGTAGTGAACCATCCGGTGGATTTTGCCATGTCTTGCAGGAAAGGAATGGTTGCCATACCTCCGCCAATCGAAAAGAGCCCTGTCTTGAAAAATTCATAAAATAAACGCAGGTATAACATCATTTCTTCTCACCTCCCAAGGCTTTCAGCACAATGCCGGTAATGGCAGCGAGCACAACGAATATAATCGGACTGATGTCCGTGAGAAAACTTCCAAGTGCAACTATGAAAAAAATAATTATGGTAGGAAGATTGATTATTGCCTTTTTTGCAAGTTTCACGGTGGCATTTAGAATTAACACGCACACGCAGATTTTGATACCGCCAAAAGCATGTTGTACGATTGCGACATGTGAAAATGCTTCCAAGACTCCTGCAAGTGCAGAGATAATAACCAGGGAAGGAAAGACAATTCCTAAGGTTGTAATGATTCCGCCTAACACTCCCTTTTTCTTTTGCCCGATAAAAGATGCTGTATTTACGGCAATGACTCCCGGAGTGCATTGACCGATAGCAAAATAGTCCATTAATTCTTCTTCTGTGGCCCATCCTTTATTTTCTACGACTTCTCTCTGTAGGATGGGAAGCATGGCATATCCGCCGCCGAAAGTCATCACTCCGATTTTGGCGAAAGTCCAGAACATTTCCAGTAATATCTTCATGGTTTCACTCCTTGCTATGTTTCTATTTAGAACAATTGAAAGTATACTCCGGTTTTGCGGTTTTGTAAAACATATAATAAAAATATGGGCAAATAGGGCGTTGCTTTTTGTTACTGGATTTTTTATATGGTCGGAGATATAATAGAAAGAAAATCAGTAATACAACAAGGTAATTATAATATGGACATCGAAGAAATTTTAATAAGGCAGAAAACCTATTTTAAAAGTGGAGCGACACTTCCGGTGAAGTTTCGCATTGAAATGTTGAAAAAATTATATCGTGCGGTAAAGAAATATGAAACGGAAATCACAGGCGCCCTGACACGGGATTTGGGGAAAAGCGATTTTGAAGGATATATGTGTGAGATGAGTTTGGTATTGTCGGAAACCACATACATGGTTCGTCATGTAAAACGGTTTGCAAAAGAGAAGACGGTTCGTACGCCATTTGCACAGTTTGCATCCCGAAGTTATCGGAAGCCGTCTCCGTATGGTAATGTTTTGATTATGAGTCCGTGGAACTATCCGTTTCTTCTGACTATGGAACCGCTGGTAGAGGCGTTGGCAGCAGGCAACACAGTTGTGTTAAAGCCAAGTGCATATTCGCCTGCTACAAGTGATATAGTAAAGAAAATTGTGGAAGAATGTTTTACCCCGGAATATGTGGCAGTGGTTACAGGCGGACGAAAAGAGAATGCCACACTGCTCCAACAAAAATTTGACTTTGTGTTTTTTACGGGAAGTCAAAATGTTGGAAAAGAAGTTCTCCGCAAGTCGGCAGAGAACTTAACTCCGGCTGTGTTGGAGCTTGGAGGAAAGAGCCCGTGCATTGTGGACAGCAGTGCAAAGATAAAACTGGCGGCAAAGAGAATTGTATTTGGAAAATATCTGAATTGCGGACAGACCTGCGTGGCGCCGGATTATGTCTTTTGTCATAGGAGTGTTAAGGGTGAGTTTGTCAGAGAAGTCTGCGAACAAATCAAAAAACAGTACGGAGAACGTCCGCTTGAGAATCAGGATTACGGGAAAATCATTCACGAGAAGCATTTTGACAGAATTTTGGGACTTATTAATGAGGAAAAAGTGGTACTTGGTGGAGAATGTAAAAAAGAGACCTGTCAGATTGCACCGACTGTCATGGAAAATGTCACATGGGAAGATGCGGTTATGCAGGAGGAGATTTTCGGACCTGTAATGCCGATTCTCACATTTGAAACCATTGAGGAAGTAATTGCGCTTTTACAAGATAAGGCGAAACCATTGGCTCTTTATCTTTTTACAGAAGATAAAAAGGTTGTGCGCAAAGTGACGGGGAGGTGTCGCTACGGCGGCGGTTGTATCAATGATACAATTGTCCATTTGGCTACGAGCAGAATGGCATTTGGCGGTGTTGGAGAAAGCGGAATGGGATGTTATCATGGCAAGGACGGATTTGATACATTTTCACATACAAAGAGTATTTTAGATAAGAAGACATGGATGGATTTGCCGATGCGTTATCAGCCGTATCAGCGAAAACGATACGGGAAACTATTGAGAATGTTTTTAAAATAGAAGGAACGTAATATGATAGAGTTATATGCAATGAATCTTGCAAACCTTCCGGACCCCTTGGAATGTCCGCAGGTCATGGAAGGACTTGAGCAGAGAAGAAAAGAAAAAATAGCAGGCTGTAAGCAGATAGATACCAGAAAACAAAGTCTGGGTGCGGGGCTTTTACTGAAACACGTTTTGGAAATCCATGATATACAAAATCCCGGGATATATTTTGGCATGCACGGGAAACCGGAGGTAAGAGGACTCTGTTTTAATCTTTCGCATTCAAAAGATATGGTTTTATGCGCGGTGAGTGACAAAGCGATTGGATGCGATGTGGAAGCGATAAGTTGTGCACCGCAAAAGGTTGCAGACAGGTTTTTGTGCGATGGCGAGAAAGAATATTTGAATAACTTTTCAGGAGAAATGAGAGAAAAGGCTTTCTGCCGGTTTTGGACTATGAAGGAAAGCTATGTGAAGATGACCGGAGAGGGTTTAAGTCCTGCCCCGAAGTCATTTGAAATGAAAATGGAAGAGGAACTTTGCGTATATAGAAAAGGGATACGTCAAGATTGTCATTTTCAGGAATATGAACTGCCGGGATATGCAGTGACTGTGTGCGCCATGGAGGAAACATTTCCGAAAAATCCAAATATGGTAATGACAAATTTAACCAACATGAGTATAATTTCTATTGAGACATTCAAAGGAGAATAAATTTATGAATGATATAAGAAGAGATGTGATTTTAAATACATCGAAAGAGCTGGCTGATAACTATGAAACACATAATATTATGGACACATCCATGAAGGCGAACGTGCCGGACAGAGAAGTGGTCTATAGTATGCTTGATGATCTTCACAAAATTAGTTTTCCGGGATATTTCGGAACAGAGAAATATTTATCAGGAGAAGCGTATGCGGAAGGGATTTTAGTTTCCTTATATGAAAAATTAAGAAAGCAGATTAAGATTACGTTAATCGGAAAGGTCGATGAGGATAAGCGGAAAGAACGTGCAGAAGAACTTACCGTTGCATTTATTCAAAAAATTCCGGAAGTGCAGGAATTATTGATGAAAGATGCAGAGGCACAATTGGCGGGAGATCCTGCTGCCAACAGCAAGGACGAGGTGATTTTGGCATATCCGGGACTATATACTATCTTCGTGTATCGTTATGCACATATTTTGTATCAGCTCGGTGTACCGTTCCTGCCGCGCATTATGAGTGAGTATGCACACGGACAGACCGGAATTGATATCAATCCGGGCGCAACTATCGGCGAGTATTTTTTTATTGACCACGGCACAGGTATTGTAATCGGAGAGACTGCAATCATCGGAAATGGCGTAAAGATTTATCAGGGCGTGACAATCGGAGCCATATCTACCCGCAAAGGGCAGGAACTTTCCGGTGTGAAACGTCATCCTACCATTGAGGACAATGTTATTATTTATGCAAACGCTACAATTTTAGGCGGCGACACGGTTGTGGGAAGAAATGCCACGATTGCAGGTAATACACTGGTAACGGAATCAGTTCCGGCGGATGCAAAAGTGAGTTCCATGATGCCGGAATTGCAGGTAAAAATGTGTGGTATGTGTGATAAGAAATAGATAAGAGAAACGGAGTACAATATTTCGATAGAGAGATGAAAAAGGGACAGATTAAGAATTCGTTATTATTGTTATTGGCAGCAGGTATTTGGGGAACGGCATTTGTAGCACAAAGTGTAGGAATGGAGCATGTCGAACCTTTTACATTTACATTTGCCAGAAGTATGATTGGTGGACTCTTTTTGATACCATGTATTTCTTTTTTTAGATGGCTGAAGAAAAGAGAAAACAGTGAGAGAGAATTACAGCGAAAGGCTGTAGTGACAAAGACAGAATGGATTGGCGGTGTGTGCTGCGGGCTTGTGCTTTGTGCCGCCGCCAATTTTCAACAGTTCGGGATTGCATATACCACTGTGGGGAAAGCAGGATTTATTACAGCGCTCTATGTGGTGATTGTTCCTGTATTTGGTTTATTTTTCAAGAAAAAAGTTCCGCCTGCTATATGGTTTTGTGTGGGTCTGTCTGTTGTGGGATTGTATTTGCTTTGCATGACAGAGGGTTCTTTTACATTAGCATACGGAGACTTGATGGTGCTTTTGTGCGCCGTACTATTTTCGTGTCATATTATGGTGATTGATTATTTTTCTCCAAAATGTGACGGAGTAGTGCTTTCCTGTATTCAATTTTTAGTATGCGGAACGATTTCCGGAGTGATTATGTTATTTACGGAGACACCGCGGCTGAATGAGATTTGGGCGGCAATGGTTCCGATTCTGTATGTGGGGGTGATGTCCAGCGGCGTGGCATATACACTTCAGGTTGTGACACAGAAGAATCTGAACCCGACGATTGCATCGTTGATTATGTGTATGGAGTCTGTCATATCAGCTTTGGCAGGCTGGATTATTTTGGGTCAGGCTCTCAGCAAAAGAGAATTGCTTGGATGTGTTTTGATGTTTGCGGCAATTGTATTAGCCCAGTTACCGATGCCAAAAAAGAAAAGCAGTGGGGCTTAAAGACTTTTTCTGACTTGTATGTTGAATTTTTTGTCTAAGAATGGTAAAATACCTACAATTCAGAAATACTGGAACACTGTATCTCGACATAGAAAAGGAGTTGGCAATGTTAACAGATGTACAAATCGCACAAAGTGCGACGATGAAACCAATTAAAGCAATTGCAGAGCAGCTGGGGCTTGTAGAAGATGATTTGGAATTCTACGGGAAATATAAAGCGAAGATTTCATTAGAAGCAATTTCAAAAGTAAAAGATAATAAAAACGGAAAATTAGTTTTGATGACAGCAA
The DNA here is from genome assembly GCA_964604665.1 of uncultured Faecalimonas sp. Taxonomy (GTDB): domain Bacteria; phylum Bacillota; class Clostridia; order Lachnospirales; family Lachnospiraceae; genus Faecalimonas. The sequence goes on from CAZRZV010000005.1 coordinate 21,183, forward strand.
TTAATCCCACTCCGGCAGGAGAGGGGAAGACAACAACTATGATTGGCTTGTCACAGGCTCTTAATAAACTTGGTAAAAAATCTATTGTAGCAATGCGTGAGCCAAGCCTTGGTCCATGTTTCGGAGTGAAAGGCGGGGCGGCAGGCGGCGGCTACGCACAAGTCGTACCTATGGAAGACATCAATCTTCATTTCACGGGTGACATTCATGCGATTACAACAGCAAACAATTTGATTGCAGCAATGCTTGACAACTCTATTCAGCAGGGCAATCCTTTAGATATTGATACAAGACAGATTGTATGGAAACGAGCTGTGGATTTGAATGACAGAGCGCTCCGCAATATTGTCGTTGGTCTTGGCGGAAAAATGAATGGTGTGCCGAGAGAAGATGGTTTTGATATCTCGGTTGCAAGCGAGATTATGGCGATTCTTTGTCTGTCAACTTCTCTGGAAGATTTGAGGACAAGGGTAGGCAGGGTTATTATCGCATATAACCATGCGGGGGCACCTGTTACGGTAGATGATATTCAGGCGACCGGCGCTGTTACATTATTATTAAAAGATGCTATTAAACCAAACTTAGTACAGACGTTGGACCACACACCTGTATTCGTACATGGCGGTCCGTTTGCAAATATCGCACATGGCTGCAACTCTGTCATGGCAACGCGACTTGCCATGAAGCTTGGAGACTATGTAATCACAGAGGCAGGTTTTGGCGCTGACCTTGGGGCAGAAAAGTTTTTGGATATCAAGTGCCGTCAGGCAGACTTAAAACCGGACGCAGTTGTTATCGTGGCAACAGTTCGTGCACTTAAGATGCATGGAGGCGTTGCAAAGGAAGACCTTGGCGAAGAGAATCTGGAAGCGCTCAGAAAAGGTATCGGGAACTTAGAAAAGCATATTGAGAATATTGCAAAATACAATTTGCCTAGCATGGTTGCCATCAATGCATTTCCAACCGACACACAAGCGGAATTGCAATTGCTCAATGAAATCTGTAAGAGCAAGGGTGTGGATGTGGCAATCAGCAACGTGTGGGCACTTGGCGCCGACGGCGGTATTGAACTGGCTGAGAAGCTGATGCATATTTTGGAAACAAAAGAGGCAGATTTCAAACCACTGTATGATTTAGAACTTCCGATTGCAGACAAGATTAAGACAATCGCAAAAGAAATCTACGGTGCAGAGGATGTAGTATTCACAAAGAAAGTGGTAACAAAGATGAAGAGGTACACAGAACAGGGACTTTCTAATCTTCCTATCTGTGTGGCAAAGACACAATATTCATTGTCAGATGATCCGTCATTGCTTGGAAGACCGGAAGGATTTACGGTGACTATCAATGATTTGATTCCAAATACAGGAGCCGGATTCCTCGTGGCTATCAGTGGTGATATTATGAGAATGCCGGGGCTTCCGAAAGTTCCTGCAGCCGTAAGAATGAATATTGATGAGAATGGTACAATCGTAGGATTGTTCTAAAGTATATGATAGGAGAGGTGTAAAATGAGAGTAGCAATTATTATGGGTTCTACCAGTGATTTACCAAAGTTAGAACCGGCAATTGATATTTTAAAAAGCTATGGCGTGGCAGTAGATGTCAGGTGTTTATCTGCTCATCGTGCACATGCAGGGCTTTCATCATTTCTTGAAGAAGCGAATGAAAATGGAACAGAAGTAATTATCGCAGCAGCAGGTATGGCAGCAGCACTTCCGGGAGTAGTTGCTTCTCAGACGGTATTACCTGTCATCGGGGTTCCGATTTCGGGCTCCACACTTGACGGAATGGATGCACTTTTATCCATTGTACAGATGCCGCCGGGAATCCCTGTGGCAACCGTAGCCATTAACGGTGGAAAGAATGCAGCATATCTTGCGCTTCAGATTATGGCAGTAAAACATGACGAAATCAAAACAGGCTTATTAAAGCATCGCATTGAGATGGAAGAAGCCGCAATGAAAACAAACGAAGAAGTTATTCAAAAATATCAATAAGGGGGAGAAAAGACATGGCATATTATTACAGTGAACCATCACATACATTTAGTGAATATTTATTGGTACCGGGCTATTCGGGTGCGGAACATCAGCCACAGAATGTAAGCTTAAAAACACCATTGGTAAAATTTAAAAAGGGAGAGGAACCGGCAATTTCGCTTAATATCCCTATGGTTTCTGCGGTTATGCAATCCGTATCTAACGATACCATGGCAATTGCACTTGCAAAAGAGGGCGGCATTTCATTTATCTATGGCTCACAGTCTATTGAATCACAGGCAGAAATGGTTCGCAAGGTAAAAGCATACAAAGCGGGCTTTGTGACAAGTGATTCCAATCTTGTTCCTGACAGTGCACTGAAAGAAGTGCTGGCTTTAAAAGAAAAGACAGGTCATTCCACAATGGCAGTTACTGCTGACGGTACACCACATGGAAAACTGCTTGGCGTAGTGACGGAAAGGGATTACAGAGTGTCACGTATGTCCATGGATGATAAAGTGGAAACATTTATGACTCCGCTGGAAAAACTGGTGACAGCACCCCTTGGAACTTCTTTGAAAGAAGCAAATGATGTAATCTGGGAACATAAATTGAATTCTCTTCCGATTGTAGATGCTGATGGAAATTTGGATTCTTTTGTATTCAGAAAAGATTATGAATCTAAGAAAACAAATGTAAATGAATTATTGGACAGTGAAAAAAGATATGTAGTAGGAGCAGGTATCAATACGAGGGACTACGCAGAGCGTGTTCCTGCATTGATTGAAGCAGGAGTAGACATTTTGTGTATTGATTCCAGTGAAGGATTCAGCGAATGGCAGAAGATGACTATCGAATGGATTCGCGCAAACTATGGTGATACAGTGAAGGTCGGAGCAGGTAATGTTGTAGATGCTGATGGTTTCCGTTTCCTTGCAGACTGCGGTGCGGATTTCGTTAAGATTGGTATCGGCGGCGGTTCTATCTGTATTACCCGGGAAACAAAGGGTATCGGACGAGGACAAGCTACAGCCACTATCGAAGTTGCAAAGGCAAGAGATGAGTATTATAAAGAGACAGGTATCTATGTGCCGATTTGTTCGGATGGTGGTATTGTACACGATTATCACATTACACTTGCATTGGCCATGGGAAGTGATTTCGTTATGTTAGGAAGATATTTTTCCCGTTTTGAAGAATCACCGACAAACAAGATTTCTATCAACGGACAATATATGAAAGAATATTGGGGTGAAGGTAGCGCACGTGCAAGAAACTGGCAACGCTATGACCTTGGCGGCGACGCAAAACTTAAATTCGAGGAAGGTGTAGATTCCTACGTTCCATATGCAGGAAACTTGAAAGACGGAGTTGCACTTAGCCTGATGAAAGTAAAATCTACAATGTGTAACTGTGGAGCGCTTTCGATTCCGGAATTACAGGAGAAAGCGAAGATTACTTTGGTTTCTTCGGTAAGTATCGTAGAAGGCGGAGCACATGATGTTTTATTAAAAGAGAATGCGGTGAAGAACTAAGAATGAAAAGGAGATTGCCCGGAGCAATCTCCTTTTTAGCAGGTGTCATGTGATTTTGACTTCCTATCAAAGGGAATTGATGTTACAATAGATACCATATAGAGAGAATGAGGAGGAACAGGGATGAAAGAATATTTATCACAGGTGAATTCGGGTTGGTTTTATCTAATCGTAGCATCGGTGCTTACTTTTATCACGATTATGTGCGTGGTTTTCCTGGTGAAGAGTTATCGCGCAGGAATTAAAATCGGAATGGACAAGGAAGTATTGAAGAAAACCATTATTTCCAGTGCAACATTTACATTGCTTCCGTCAATCAGTATTTTATTAGGAGTGATAGCACTCAGCGGAAGTCTCGGCGTTCCGCTTTCATGGCTCAGACTGACAGTTATCGGCGCTCTTCAATATGAATTAAATGTGGCGGAAATTGCGGCGCATGCCATGGGGTTATCCCTCAAGGCGTCCGAACTGAACATGACGGCATTTGTGACGATTGCATTAGTGATGACGGTCGGAATTTTGGGCGGAATCACTTGCTGTATTTTGACCTTGAAAAAATATTTGAAGAAAATACAGGCAAAACCGAAGAAAGAATCCAATGGAAAACCGGGATTTGGCGCACATGCGACGACGGCGATGTTTGTCGGTTTGTGCGGAGCTTACATAGGGTCATACATTGGCGGTGCGATTCCGAGAGAAGGTTCAGACATCATGCCACTTTTGGTGGCACTTATTGCGGCTGCTGCGATGGCGGTATTTGAATATTTCATTCAGAAAAAAGGCAAAGCAGTTTTGGAAAATTTCAGTTTGGCAACGAGCATGCTGATTGCGATGGCGGCTGCGGTTGGCCTTGGATTTATTATTTAAGGAGGCGATGAATATGAACGAAAAAGAACAATTTTTTGAACAATTTAATAATGGTCTCCATAGAATAGGTAGGATTATGTCGACGATTGCAGTATTGGCATTATTGGCAGTCCCGTTTTTGATGGGTGCGATTTATAATACATCGCCGGACTTGAAAAATTTTCTGGCAGGCATTATAAACGTTGGAATTATTTACATTCCGGTTGCAATTGTTGAATATTTAGTATATGTACCGATGCTTGGAGCAGGTGGAAGTTATCTGACATTTATCACGGGGAATGTGACGAATATGAAAATTCCTTGTGCGATGAATGCAAGGGATATTGCGGGCACTCAAGTGGGAACACCGGAAAATGAGATTGTTTCTACAATCAGTATTGCAACGAGTGCAATAGTTACGACATTGGTAATTGTGGCAGGAGTTATTTTGTTAGTGCCTCTTCAACCGGTATTGCAAAATGAGGTTTTAAGACCTGCATTTGACAATGTGGTTCCTGCGCTTTTCGGGGCATTGGGATTAAAATATTTCTCAAAGAGTCCACAGATTGCCGTAGTACCGGTAACCTTGATGGCACTTCTTTGCATCTTTGTACCTTCTATGATTAGTCAGACAAGCATTCTGATTATTCCTGCGGGCGGTTTGGCTTTGGGAATCGGATATTTGCTATACAAAAAAGGGAAATTATAATTTCGCATAAAGGAGATGACAGATATGGAAATTTTATTAGCTGTTGTAGGAATTTTAGTGGTACTAATTGCGGTGGTGTTGCTTCGGGCAGCATGTTTGAAACCGACTGAGGCAAAAACTGCTGAGGTCAAATTGGATGAGAGCGAGCGCGCAAAAGAATATGGCAAAAGATTGGCAGAGATGGTTCGCAAGGAGACGGTTTCCAGCAGATTTGATTCGGACAGGACAAAGTTTTTAGAGTTTCATGAGATTTTGGAAAAGATGTTTCCAAACATTCATGCAACCTGTGAAAAGAAAGTCTTCAACGGAAGTTTGTTGTTTAAATGGAGCGGCAAAGGGAATCATGAGCCGATTCTATTTATGAGCCATCATGATGTCGTGGAAGCTACAGGTACATGGGAACACGGTGCATTTTCCGGAGATATTGACGAAGAAGGCCGGGTTTGGGGACGTGGAACCGTGGATACGAAGGCAAGTTTGTTCTGTGAACTGACTGCGGTAGAAGAAATGATTCAAGAAGGCTTTGTGCCGGAAGGCGACGTCTATATCGCAAGCAGTTGTACGGAAGAGTGGAGCGGCGAGGGCGCACCTCTCACGGTTGAGTATTTAAAAGAACAGGGTATTCAGTTCGCATATCTGATGGATGAAGGCGGAATGATTATGAAAGAACCTGTCAGTGGCGCCAAAGGCACTTACGGTATGGTCGGCGTTTTGGAAAAAGGATATGGCGACGTGAAGTTTGTTGCCCATGGAAAAGGCGGTCATGCAAGTGCGCCGAAAAAGAATACACCGATTGCACGCCTTAGTAAGTTTGTAGTAGCTGTAGAAAAGAAATCACCATTTAAACGTAAATTTTCGCCTACGGTCTTGGAAATGTTTAAGCGTATGGCACCGAATATGAACTTCGGAATGAAAGTGATATTTGCAAATATGTGGCTGTTTCAGGGATTGCTACTTAAACTGCTTCCTGCTATCAGTTCGGCAGCAGGGGCAATGCTTCAGACGACTTTAGCCTTTACCATGGCAAAGGGTTCAGACGGACTGAATGTACTTCCGCAAGAAGCGTGGGTGACAGGAAATATGCGTTACATTCCACACCAGGATGATGAAGAAAGCATTAAGTTGATTTCAGACATTGCGAAAAAATATGATATTGAAACAGAAGTCATTTATAAAGATACTCCGTGTCCGGTGGTGGATTTTAACAACGAGCCATTTCGTCTGGTGGAAGAAGTTACAAGTGAGATTTATCCGGGAATCGGCGTTTGCCCATATGTTATGACGGGCGGAACAGATGCGAAGTTCTATCGTGATTTGAGTGATAATTGCCTGCGTTTTGCACCGCTTTATATCAACGAACAACAATATAACAGCATCCACGGACTGAATGAAAACATTTACCAAGGCACTTTGCCGAAGGGTGTTGATTTCTATAAGACAATGATACGCAGAAGTTAGGAGATGGAAAGATGAAATTAGGATTGATTGGAACAGGTAATATGGCATCTGCCATTATCGGTGGAATCATTAAAAAGAACATGATTTCGGCAGATGAGATTATCGGTTCAGATAAAAGTGAGCAGGGACGAGAAAGAGCAAAGGAGAAGTTTGGAATTTGTGTGACAGAAGACAATCAAGAAGTGGTGAAAAAAGCGCAGATTGTTATCTTAGCTGTGAAACCGCAGTTCTACGCAGATGTTATTGCTGAAATTCGTGACGGAATCCGCGCGGAGCAAATCATTATCACCATTGCGCCGGGAAAGACGCTTGCGTGGTTGTCAGAACAATTCGGGAAAGAAGTGAAGATTGTCCGTACCATGCCTAACACACCTGCTTTAGTCGGGGAAGGTATGACGGCAATGTGCCCAAATGAATTTATGACAGAAGAGGAAATCGCATATGTGAAAACTCTCCTGGAAAGTTTCAGCCGTGTGGAAATTATATCAGAACATCTGATGGATGTGGTGGTTTCTACCAGCGGCAGTTCTCCGGCATATGTATTTATGATGATTGAAGCGATGGCGGATGCGGCGGTTTCCGGAGGAATGCCGAGAAGCCAGGCATACCAATTTGCAGCTCAGGCAGTTCTCGGAAGCGCCAAGATGGTATTGGAGACAGGTATTCATCCGGGCGCATTAAAAGACATGGTATGTTCGCCGGGCGGAACGACGATTGAGGCAGTTCGCACCCTTGAAGAATATGGTTTCAGAACGGCAATTATCGAAGCGATGAAAGTATGCGAAGATAAGTCAAAAATGATGTAAGAGTTACATTTATATAAGAGCAAATTGCGTTTTTGCAATTTGCTCTTATTTTTTTGCATAGGTACTTTTTTGCAATTGCGCCAATGCATAAAATTTGGAAATCAATTTATAATAAAGATAATAATGCAATAAGGAGAACGTTGGAAATGAAGTTAAATGCAAAGGGACTTTCGGAGAAAGGTGTATGGGAAGAAAAAGGATATCAGCTTCCCCAATTTGACAGAGAGGCTGTAACGGCCGCTACAAAAGACAACCCGTTCTGGATTCATTTTGGAGCGGGCAATATTTTTCGCGCATTTCAGGCTAATGTTGTGCAGAATCTTTTGAATGAAGGACTTTTAGACAGAGGACTGATTGTGGCGGAAGGCTATGACTATGAAATCGTGGAACAGATGAACCGTCCTCATGATGATTATCATTTGCTTGTGACATTGAAGGCAGACGGCAACGTGGAAAAAGCGGTGATAGGAAGCGTTGTAGAGTCATTAACCGTAAATTCTGAAAATCGGAAAGACTGGATGCGCCTGAAAGAAATTTTCGCAAAAGATTCCCTGCAAATGGCTTCATTTACCATTACGGAAAAAGGATATAGTTTAGTAAATGGGAAGGGTGATTTTCTCCCGGGGATTTTGGAAGATTTGGCAAACGGACCGGAAAAGGCAATGAGTTACATGGGAAAGGTCTCGGCGCTTCTCTATGCAAGATATCAGGCAGGGCAAAAACCGATTGCCATGGTGAGTATGGACAATTGCTCCCATAATGGGGATAAGCTTTTTGCGGCGGTCAATACATTTGCAGAAAAATGGGCAGAGAATGGTGTGGCAGAAACGGGCTTTGTGACTTATGTAAATGATAAATCAAAGGTTTCTTTCCCATGGTCCATGATTGATAAAATCACACCAAGACCGGACGCATCCATAGAAAAGATTTTAGAAGCAGACGGTGTTGAAGAATTAGAGCCGGTTATTACTTCTAAGAACACGTATGTAGCACCATTTGTAAATGCGGAAGAGACAGAATATCTGGTGATTGAGGATGCATTTCCAAATGGAAGAAACGAGGCACTTGAAAAAGGCGGTCTGATGTTTACGGAGCGTGAGACAGTAGACAAAGTAGAAAAAATGAAAGTGTGTACTTGCTTAAATCCGCTTCATACATGTCTTGCAATCTTTGGATGTTTGCTTGGATATGAGAAGATTGCGGATGAGATGAAAGATACGGAGTTAGAGAAACTGGTGCAGAAGGTCGGTTATGTGGAAGGGCTTCCTGTAGTGGTAAATCCGGGCGTGCTTGACCCGAAAGAGTTTATTGACACGGTTTTGAAAGTGCGTTTTCCAAATCCGTTTATGCCGGACACACCACAGCGTATTGCAACCGACACCTCACAAAAACTGGCGATTCGTTTTGGGGAGACCATTAAAGCATATGCGGCATCAGAAAAACTGGATGTGGAAGATTTAAAATGGATTCCGCTGGTATATGCAGGATGGCTGCGTTATCTGATGGCAGTCGATGATAACGGAAATGAATTTGAACTCAGCCCGGACCCGCTTCTTGATACGATTCGCCCATATGTTGCGGGATTGGAATTGGGAAAAACCGCAGATGTGGAAGCGGCAATTCAACCGATTCTTGAAAATGAAAAAATCTTCGGTGTAAATCTTTATGAAGTCGGCATGGCAAAAAAAGTTTGCGGTTATTTTGCGGAAATGATTGCAGGACGCGGGGCAGTCAGAGCAACCCTGAAAAAGTATGTGTAAATGCGAGGTGAGATGTGATGAAAGCTTTTATGGATAATGATTTTTTGCTGTCTACTGAGACGGCGAAGAAGTTATATCATGAATATGCGGCGGGCATGCCGATTATTGATTACCATTGTCATCTTAATCCACAGGAAATTTATGAAGACAGACAATTTACAAATATGACTCAGGTCTGGCTTGAAGGGGACCATTACAAGTGGCGTCAGATGCGTTCCAATGGGGTAGAAGAAAAATATATTACAGGTGATGCCCCGGCTTGGGAGAAATTTCAAAAGTGGGCAGAGACGCTGGAGATGGCAATCGGGAATCCACTTTATCATTGGAGTCATTTGGAATTGCAAAGATATTTTGGATATCAGGGTATTTTGAATGGAGAGACGGCGGAAGAGGTTTGGAATCTGTGTAATGCAAAATTATCACAGCCGGATATGTCTGCAAGAAATCTGATTTTACGGTCGAACGTAAGGCTTTTATGCACCACGGATGACCCGGCAGATTCTCTGGAGTGGCATAGGAAAATCAAAGAAGATGAAAGTTTCGATGTGCAGGTGCTTCCGACATGGCGGCCTGACAGAGCCATGGGAATAGAAAAACCGGACTATTTGGACTATCTTGCAAAGCTGAGCGAGGCAAGCGGTGTGAAAATTACGAGCTTTGAGACTCTGTCAGATGCACTTCAAGCGAGAATGGATTGGTTTGAAACGAATGGTTGCTGTATTTCAGACCATGGTTTGGAGTATGTATTCTATGCACCGGCTTTGGAGCAGGAGATAGAGTCTATTTTTGCCAAAAGGCTTTCCGGGGCAGCAGTAAGCCGGGAAGAAGAACGGAAATTTAAGACGGCATTTATGATTACCATGGGAAAAGCCTATCACAAAAGAGATTGGGCAATGCAGATTCATTATGGTGTAAAGAGGGATAACAACAAGAGAATCTTTGCCCGCCTTGGAGCGGACGCAGGGATTGACAGTATTGGGAATTATGCTCCGGCGGCGGAACTTGCAGACTATCTAAACGCACTGGCAGAGACAGATGAACTTCCCAGAAGCGTACTTTACAGCCTCAATCCGATTGACAATGCCGCAATCGGAACGATTATCGGATGTTTCCAAGATGCAAGTATGATTGGGAAAATCCAACACGGAAGTGCATGGTGGTTTAATGATAACAAAACGGGGATGACAGACCAGATGGTTTCTCTTGCAAATCTTGGCCTGCTTGGGAATTTCATCGGAATGCTCACGGATTCGAGAAGTTTTTTGTCCTATACCAGACATGAATATTTCCGCAGGATTTTGTGCGATTTAATCGGTGGCTGGGTGGAAAACGGGGAATATCCGAAAGACAACAAAGCGCTGGAAAAGATTATCAAAGGCATTTCTTACAACAATGCAAAAAGATATTTTGGATTTCATTTATAGGGGAGAAGAAAAAATGGATGAGTTATTAGAAAGGGTACAACAGGTGGGTGTGGTACCGGTAGTGGCACTGGATGACGCAAAGGATGCAGCTCCGCTTGCGAAAGCGTTATGCGAGGGAGGTCTTCCTTGTGCGGAAATCACGTTCCGCACAGAGGCGGCAGAAGAATCGATTCGTATTATGACGGCGGAGTTTCCGGACATGCTTCTTGGAGCGGGGACAGTCCTTACAATCGACCAGGTGGAGCGTGCGGTGGCGGCAGGAGCAAAGTTTATTGTCAGTCCGGGATTTGCTCCGGAAATCGTTGACTACTGTATTTCAAAAGATATTTTGGTGTTGCCGGGATGTATTACCCCGACAGAAGTGACACAAGCAGTAAAACGCGGACTTAAAGTTGTAAAATTTTTTCCCGCAGAGCAGTTTGGCGGGGTGGCAGCGATTCAAGCGCTGGCGGCGCCGTTTCCAAATCTGAAATTCATGCCGACAGGCGGAATCAGCACAAAGAATTTAAAGGAATATCTGAGCTTTGAGAAAATCATAGCATGCGGCGGGAGCTGGATGGTAAAGAGAGATATGATTGCAGCAGGTCAATTTGACAAGATTAAAAAAATGACCGCAGAGGCAGTTGCTTTGGTGAAAGGAGAACCACTATGAATATAAAATTAAGACCGGAAAAGGAATGCAGATTTGATGCAGTATCCTTGGGAGAAGTTATGCTTCGCCTAGACCCGGGCGAGGGAAGAATCCGCACCGCAAGAAGTTTTCGCGCGTGGGAAGGCGGCGGAGAATACAATGTAGTTCGCGGGCTTAGAAGATGTTTTGGGCTGAAGACGTCAATTATCACGGCATTTGCAGAAAATGAAGTCGGAATGTTACTGGAAGACTTTATCCTGCAAGGTGGTGTGGATACTTCTTTGATAAAATGGATGAAGACGGATGGTATCGGAAGAACTTGCCGTAACGGACTTAACTTTACAGAACGGGGATTTGGCATTCGCGGTGCGGTAGGCTGTTCAGACCGTGCAAATACAGCCATTTCCAAAGCAACTCCGGAAGATTTTGATTTTGAATACATTTTTGGTGAACTGGGAGTTCGCTGGTTACACACCGGTGGTATTTATGCGGCTTTGTCGGAACAATCTTGTGAAACGGTGTTGGCGGCAATTAAGACTGCAAAAAAATACGGGACAATCGTATCCTATGATTTGAATTACCGACCGTCTATGTGGAGCGCAATCGGCGGCAAAGAAAAGGCACAGGAGGTGAACAGGGAAATCGCGAAATATGTTGACGTGATGATTGGAAATGAAGAAGATTTTACCGCATGTCTCGGATTTGAAATTGAGGGAAATGATGAAACTCTAAAAGAGTTAAATGTCGAAGGATATAAAAAGATGATTAACAAAGCAGCAGAAACCTATCCGAACTTCAAAGCTGTTGCAACAACCCTTCGTGAGGTGAAAACAGCGACGGTAAATGACTGGAGTGCGCTTTGCTGGGCAGACGGAGAAATTTATAAGGCAAAGGATTATAAGGGTCTTGAGATTATGGACCGTGTAGGCGGTGGAGATTCTTTCGCCTCAGGACTGATTTATGGGATTATGACTACAGGTAATGCCAAGCTTGCAGTAAATTATGGCGCGGCTCACGGTGCTCTTGCCATGACGACTCCGGGTGATACCACAATGGCGAGCAAAAAGGAAGTGGAAGCTATTATGTGCGGAGCAGGAGCGCGTGTCCAAAGATAGTACAGGAAGAAATGAAAGGGGATGATATGCCAATGCAAATGGGATGGAGATGGTACGGAGAAGGAAATGACAGAATCAAACTCTCTGATATCAAACAGATTCCGGGCGTAACCGGCATCGTGTGGGCGCTTCACGATAAGATGCCAGGAGAAGTTTGGGAAACAGAAGAAATCGCAGAAGTACAAAAACAATTAGAACCATATGGTTTCAATATGGATGTGGTGGAATCGGTAAATGTGCATGATGATATTAAAATCGGTTTGTCGACCCGCGACAAGTACATCGCAAACTACATTCAGACAATCAAAAATTTATCAAAATTTCAAGTCAAAGTAATCTGTTACAATTTTATGCCGATTTTCGACTGGACGCGCTCTGACTTGTTTCATGAGGTGGGTGATGGCTCGACGGCATTGTTCTACGAAAAAAATATGATTCAGGAAGATTACAATGCAATGGCAGAATATATACTTGATTTTACAGAAAAGTACAATATGTCCTTTCCGGGTTGGGAACCGGAGCGTATGGCGAAACTGGATGAACTTTTCAAGGCATATGAGGGAATCAATCACGAAACTCTTTGGGCAAACTTAAAATATTTTTTGGAAGCAATTATGCCGACTTGTCGTGAATGCAATATTAAGATGGCAATTCATATGGACGACCCGCCGTGGGATATTTTCGGACTGCCCAGATTACTGGTAGATGAACCTAGTATTGACAGATTCCTCAAGATGGTCGATGACGAATATAATTGTCTGACTTTATGCTCGGGAAGTTTGAATGCGAATCCGGATAATAAGGTGTCGGATATTGTGAGAAAACACTGTGACCGTATCGCTTTTGCACATATCCGAAATGTAAAACATTACGAAAATGGTGATTTCTCAGAAGCAAGCCACCGCGATTGTGACGGGGACACAGGGATTTTAGATATCTTAAAGGCATATCATGATTGTGGTTATGAGGGATATATCAGACCGGACCATGGACGTCACCTCTGGGACGAGAAACCGGGAACTGTAAGACCGGGATACGGACTTTATGACAGAGCGCTTGGAGTTATGTATATGCTGGGTGCATGGGATATGTTGGATAAATTAGAAGGGAAATAGTATACCTTAAACAAAAAGGGTTTCGGGAATGAATTTCCCGAAACCCTTTTTTGAGACTTCAAATCATTTATAATGTATCGCCTCTTCTTACATATCCGAGTGTGCCGGCAGGAGCGACCAACTCTTTACAGTGAAGAATCTTGGAATGTTTGTCAATTAACTGATTTTCAATCATTGTACCTTCTTCAATATATGTATCAGGCAACACTACCGAATTTTTGATTACAACGCCTTTCTTAATCGTGCATCCACGTCCTATAATGGAATTTTCAATGGTACCTTCAATCAGACAGCCATTGGATACTACGGAGTGTTTCACATTAGCGTCGGCAAAGTATTGCGTCGGACAGGAGTCGTTTGTACGCGTGTAAATAGGCCATTCCTCGTTGATTAAGGCTTCTGCTTTTTCAATGTCGAGCAATGCCATGTTCGCATCAAAGTAACTCTTGAGATCTGTAACTGCCGCGAAATATCCTTCGTGTCTGTATCCTCGCACATCAAGTTCTTTGCATGAGAGATTTACAATTTGCGGCAATGTGTACATAGAAGAAAGGGCTTTTGCTTTTTTCACAAGTTCGATAAATAATTCTTTCTTCATTACATAAGTATCCATAAAGATAGTTCTCTTCGCTTTGTCGCCGCGGTTCTTTTGGATTTCCAACACACCCTGCTGGCGGTTCAATGTGACATAATCGCAGTTTAAGAATGCCTCATTTGCATTGTCAATGGAATGATACAATAATGTAATGTCAGCGCTGGATTTTACGTGTGTATCCAACAAATCTTTAAAATCTTCTGTAAATACCATATGGCTTGGTGCAATCACTACATATGGTTCGCGTCTCTTTTCAAATTCAGCCATATTTTCATCGAAAGCAGCAATATCGGTATTGTAAATATCATGTCGCGCATGGTTGTTTGCAAACAGAATTTGTATTTTACCTCTTTTGGAGTTGATGTTGTAGTGACGTCCGCTGCCCAAGTGTTCCGTGAGGGAACGCGGCTTGTTTCCGACCAATACGTGAATGCGGTCAATATCGCTGTTGCTGAAGTTTGACATAGGGAAGTCAACGATGCGGTATCTGCCCAAGAAAGAGAACGCTCCGATTGGACGGTATTCCTGCATTCCGTCTACCCAAATGTGGTTTCCGGTCGTATTGATAATTCCAAATGCTTTTGCCATCCTACATCACCCCCTCTACGTCTTTTGCAACAAGTTCTATGTGCTCACTGTCAGGTGAACCGATTACAGTGCCTTTTCCGATTCTGACACCGTCTGCAATCAGTGCACGATGAATTACAGCACCGTCTTCCACAACTACTCCCGGCATGAGCACGGAATCAATCACCTTTGCACCTTTTCCGACTTTTGCATTGGTAAATAATACAGACCCCGTAACTTCACCCTTGATGTTACATCCTTGTGTAATGTACGCATTTTTTACAACTGCGTCGGCACTTATGTAATGAGGAAGGGTTGTAATATCTTCTGTATAGATTTTCCATGAAGGGTCATTCAAATCCAATTCGCAGTCCGCATCCAAAAGATCCATGTTTGCTTCCCATAAGGAATCGATAGTTCCGACATCTTTCCAATATCCTTGGAATTTGTAAGCAAATAAGTTTCTTCCATCATCTAACATGGCAGGAATGATATCTTTTCCGAAATCATGATTCGATTTTTCGTTTACCATATCTGCCAACAACATTGTGCGCAGAAGTTTCCAATTAAATATGTAGATACCCATAGAGGCAAGATTGCTCTTTGGAACAGGAGGTTTTTCCTCGAACTCCACAATACGCCCTGTACTGTTTGTGTTCATGATACCGAAACGACTTGCTTCTTTCATAGGCACTTCCAGAACTGCGATGGTAGCATCCGCATTATTTGCCTTGTGAGCATTTAACATTTTATCATAGTTCATCTTGTAAATATGGTCTCCGGATAAAACCAGGACATACTCCGGATTGTATGTATCGATAAAATCGATGTTTTGGGAAATAGCATCTGCTGTTCCGCGGTAAACGTCCAAATTGGCGTCTGCTTTTTCGCGAGGTGGTAATACGAATACACCACTGTCTTTCGCGTCAAGCCCCCAGCGACCGCCCGCCGCAACGTAACTGTTCAACAATACGGATTCGTATTGTGTAAGGACACCTACTACATCAATACCGCTATTTGCACAGTTGCTGAGTGGAAAATCAATGATACGATATTTCCCACCGTATGATACAGCCGGTTTAGCTACTTTGTTCGTCAGGTCATGGAGACGTGAACCACGGCCGCCGGCTAGAATCATTGCTAACATGTTGTTTTGTTTCATAGCGAACCCTCTCTTTCATTTGTTACCTTTCATTATATAACCATTCATTGTTTTTTTCTATGCATTTTGCAAAAATATTAGTAAAAAGTCTGAAAGATTATGTGAAATTACGACAAAGGACTACATATTATGGGACATTCCTTTTAAAACAGTAGCAAAACAAGTGTTTTGATGCTATAATGAGCGTCGGCAGGTATATTATAAATGGTTATATTATTTCAGACATTTGTGGGGGAAAAGCAGACTATGAAACAATTGGTACAAAAACTGTTTGATAAAACGTTTTGGAAATTTATTTTAGTTGGAGTTGTCAATACGATTGTCGGAACAGGAATTATGTTTATCTTTTACAACGTATTTCATTTTAGTTATTGGGTTTCATCGGCATCGAATTATATTTTTGGCAGCATTGTGAGTTATATATTAAATCGGTTGTTTACTTTCCAGAGTAAAACAAATACAAAGAAAACGCTTCCGCTTTTTGTTGTCAACATTACAATTTGCTATGCATTGGCATATGGACTGGCAAAACCTGCGATGAGGTATGTGCTTTCCGGTGCAACGCAAAATGTACAGGAAAACGTTGCAATGCTGGTGGGAATGTGTTTGTTTGTGGGACTTAATTACATCGGACAGAGATTTTTTGTATTTAAGTCTTCTTCAGAAGATGAGAATGTTTAAAAGAAGTTGATAAAAAAAGGAACTGCTTTGGTGTTTTTCGGAGAAGGAAAAATCCGTAAAAACAATGCTTGACGAAGGAATTGTCTTATGATACAATATTCGAGCGAATGGAAGTAGGTCTTTTTTTTATGCCTAAAATTAGGTAGTCTCGCAAACTACCATGTAACACGTAGAAAAACAAACAAAGCGAGGTGGAAGTTGTGCGCACAAAAATAACATTGGCATGTACAGAATGTAAGCAGCGTAACTACAATACGACCAAGGATAAGAAAACACATCCTGAACGTATGGAGACAAAGAAGTATTGTAGATTCTGTAAGTCACACACATTACACAAAGAAACGAAATAAGATCGTTGAAAGGAGTGAATGTTATGGCAGAAGATACAGAAAACGTAGTACAGACTGAAGAAGTCGAGAATGCAGCAAAAGAAGTAAAAGCTGAGAAAAAAGCAAAAAAGGCTGATAAAGCCAAAAAGCCAAGCTGGTTCAAAGGTCTCAAAGCAGAATTTAAGAAGATCGTTTGGCCGGATAGGAAAACACTTGCAAAACAAATAGTAGCAGTTATCGTATGTTCATTGGCATTAGGAGTAATTATTGCAATGCTGGACGTTATCTTAAAAGAATTACTTGGATTTATCGTATAGTAACTGTTTACAGGACGAAAGGTGATTTTATGTCAGAAGCAAAATGGTATGTGGTTCATACTTATTCTGGGTATGAAAACAAAGTGAAAGCTAACATTGATAAGACAATCGAAAACAGACACCTTGAAGATCAGATTTTGGAAGTAAGAGTTCCGATGCTTGAGGTCGTAGAACTTAAGAACGGAACACAGAAAGCGTCTCAAAAGAAGATGTTTCCCGGATATGTGATGCTTCATATGATTATGAATGATGATACTTGGTATGTTGTAAGAAATACCAGAGGAGTGACAGGGTTTGTCGGACCGGGGTCAAAGCCGGTTCCTCTTACAGATGCGGAGATTGAATCATTAGGAATTATGGGTGCAGACGTTGTTGTGGGATATGAAGTCGGAGAGACAATCATCGTTACCTCAGGAGCATGGAAGGACACCGTAGGTGTGATTAAAGAAGTAAATGCTCAGAAACAGAGTCTGACAATCAATGTTGAGTTGTTTGGTCGTGAAACACCAGTAGAAATAAGTTTCGCAGAAGTGAAAAGAATGCAATAAGCAAATGTAACAAGTAAAAGTGGGAGGGAAATCCCCGTAAATACCACAAGGAGGTACTTAAAATGGCAAAGAAAGTTACAGGTTATATCAAATTACAAATTCCAGCTGGAAAGGCAACTCCGGCACCACCGGTTGGTCCTGCTCTTGGACAACACGGTGTAAATATCGTTGAATTTACAAAACAATTCAATGCTAAAACTGCAGATCAGGGAGATTTAATCATTCCTGTAGTTATCACAGTTTACAATGACAGAAGTTTCAGCTTCATTACAAAGACACCACCGGCAGCAGTGCTTATTAAGAAAGCATGTAACATCAAATCCGGTTCAGGTGTTCCAAACAAAACAAAAGTAGCAACAATCACAAAAGCTCAATTAGAAGAAATTGCTAAGACAAAAATGCCGGACTTAAATGCAGCATCAGTTGAAGCGGCTATGAGCATGGTTGCAGGAACATGCCGTTCAATGGGCGTAAAAGTAGAAGATTAGACATTAACTACTTGATGAATGTAACTACATTGTTAAAGTTGTGGGAGGGCTAGCTCCCGATATTACCACTAGGAGGTTATTGAAATGAAAAGAGGAAAGAAATACGCAGAAGCTGCAAAGCAAATCGAAAGAGGAAATCTTTACGACACAGCAGAAGCAATCGCATTAGTTAAAAAATGTGCAGTAGCAAAATTTGACGAGACAATTGAAGCTCACATCAGAACAGGTTGTGACGGACGTCATGCAGACCAACAAATCCGTGGTGCTGTTGTATTGCCACACGGAACAGGTAAAACAGTTCGTATCTTAGTTTTTGCAAAAGACGCAAAAGCTCAGGAAGCTATTGATGCAGGAGCAGACTTCGTAGGAGCAGAGGAATTGATTCCAAAAATCCAAAACGAAGGTTGGTTTGATTATGATGTAGTTGTTGCTACACCAAACATGATGGGTGTTGTTGGTCGTCTCGGTCGTGTACTTGGACCAAAAGGTTTAATGCCAAACCCAAAAGCAGGTACAGTAACAATGGATCTTGCAAAGGCTATCGCTGATATCAAAGCCGGTAAGATTGAATACAGATTAGACAAGACAAACATTATCCACGTGCCAGTGGGAAAAGCTTCTTTCACAGAAGAACAATTAGCGGACAACTTCCAAACGCTTATTGATGCTATCAACAAAGCAAAACCGGCAACTTTAAAAGGACAATACTTAAAGAGTGTTACCCTTACATCTACGATGGGACCTGGTGTAAAAATCAACCCGGCTAAATTGGTTTAAATTTTTGTTGACATCAAAAATATATATTGCTATAATAGCAAAGGAATTAACTGCCGAAGACAGTAGGTGCCGTATGGCATAAGATGACAAACGCCTACCGAGGAAGATTGAGATTCATTATTAGAATTCACAAAACCTCTCTGTTTTCGCACGGAGAGGTTTTTTATTTTTCAATCGGCGGTGCCATTATCAAAATAATATAAGGAGGTGCACCATTCGTGGCAAAAGTTGAATTAAAACAACCAATCGTTGAAGCAATCGCTGAAGACGTAAAGGACGCACAATCAGTTGTAGTAGTTGATTATCGTGGTTTGACTGTTGAAGAAGACACAGAATTACGTAAACAATTAAGAGAAGCTGGTGTCATCTATAAAGTTTGCAAAAACACAATGATGAAGAGAGCGTTCGAAGGAACAGAATTTGAAGGTCTGGCTCCATACTTGGAAGGACCGAGTGCTATGGCAGTGTCAAAAAACGATGCTACAGCAGCAGCCAGAATTCTTTGCAAATTTGCAAAGACAGCTGAAAACTTAGAAGTAAAAGCAGGTGTGGTTGAAGGTAAAGTATATGATGTGGCCGGTGTTCAGGCATTATCAGCAATCCCTTCAAGAGAAGAATTACTTTCAAAATTACTTGGAAGCATTCAATCACCAATCACAAACTTTGCTCGTGTTATTAAGCAAATCGCTGAAAACGGCGGAGCAGTTGCAGAATCTGCAACAGAAGAAGCGGCTACAGAACCTGTAGCAACAGAAACAGCAGTGGAAGAAACTGCAGAATAATCAGATAACAATGGGATTTCCCAAAGAAATTAAAATTACATTTTACGGAGGTAAATTAAAATGGCAAAATTAACAGTAGCTGAAATGATCGAAGCGATCAAAGAATTATCAGTATTAGAATTAAACGATTTAGTAAAAGCATGTGAAGAAGAATTTGGTGTTTCTGCAGCAGCAGGTGTTGTAGTTGCAGCAGCAGGTGGTGCAGGTGAAGCAGCAGCTGAAGAAAAAGATGAATTTGATGTAATCTTAACATCAGCAGGCGATTCAAAAGTTAAAGTAATCAAAGTTGTTCGTGAAATCACAGGACTTGGATTGAAAGAAGCAAAAGACGTAGTTGACAGCGCTCCAAAGGCAGTTAAAGAAGGCGTTTCTAAAGCAGAAGCTGAAGAAATCAAAGCCAAATTAGAAGCTGAAGGTGCAGCAGTAGAATTAAAATAATTCAACAAGCCTAAATAGTGCATAGGGATCATGTCGTAAGACATGGTCCTTTTTTATTTCATAGAAAGCATTCTTTGTTATTGGAAAAATATGAAAAAAGTTATTGACACCTTGACAAATGTATGATACATTCTAAGTTGCACTATTGTGGAGAACTGTGTATTTGCAATTGTGTAAAAGGGATTAAAAACAGGATTTCGGCATGTTTTCATGCAATGTAACCCCTAAAAAATAAGCACAAGGAGTGGAATGTTAATGGAGAAAAACAGAATTCGCCCAATCAAAAGCGGCAAGAGTTCACGCATGAGTTATTCGAGACAAAAAGAAGTTCTTCAGATGCCTAATTTAATCGAAGTGCAGAAAGATTCTTATCAATGGTTTCTTGATGCAGGATTAAAAGAAGTATTTGCAGATATTTCCCCAATCTCTGACTACAGTGGACATTTGAGCTTGGAGTTTGTGGATTTTACATTATGCGAAGATGATGTAAAGTATACAATTGAGGAATGTAAAGAAAGAGATGCAACATATGCAGCACCTTTGAAAGTGAAGGTGAGACTCTACAATAAAGAAACAGATGAGATTAACGAGCATGAAATCTTTATGGGAGACCTTCCGTTAATGACTGCAACCGGTACATTTGTGATTAACGGTGCGGAGAGAGTTATCGTTAGCCAATTAGTTCGTTCACCTGGAATTTATTACGCAATCGGACACGATAAGGTTGGTAAGAAATTATTTTCTTCTACAGTCATCCCAAATCGTGGAGCATGGTTGGAGTACGAGACAGACTACAATGATGTTTTCTGGGTGCGCGTAGACAGAACAAGAAAGGTACCGATAACGGTATTAATCCGTGCACTTGGTGTCGGAACAAATCCGGAAATTATTGAAATGTTTGGCGAGGAACCAAAGATTTTAGCAAGCCTTGGAAAGGACGTTGCTGAGAATTATCAGGAAGGTCTTTTGGAGTTGTATAAAAAAATCCGTCCGGGAGAACCTCTTGCGGTAGATAGCGCAGAAAGCCTTATCTCTTCTATGTTCTTTGACGCAAGACGTTACGATCTTGCAAAAGTAGGACGTTACAAATTTAATAAGAAATTAGCTTTCCGAAATCGTATCGGGGGACAAGTTCTGGCAGAGGACGTAGTCAGCGTAATCACAGGTGAAGTGATTGCCCAAAAGGGTGAAAAACTCACAAGAGAGAAAGCTGCCCTCATCCAGGATGCGGCCGTTCCATATGTATGGATTGACGTAGAGGGAGAGGAACGTAACATTAAAGTTCTCTCTAACATGATGGTAAAATTAGATGCTGTAGTAGACATTGACCCGGCAGAAGTAGGGGTGACTGAATCCGTATTCTATCCATTGCTTGCTGAGTTGATAGAAAATACAGCGGGGGACATTGACGAACTCAAAGAAGAAATCCGTAAAAATATAAATGAACTGATTCCGAAACATATTACAAAGGAAGATATTTTCGCTTCTATTAACTATAATATCCACTTGGAATATGGTATGGGCTCAGACGATGATATTGACCATTTAGGAAACAGACGTATCCGTGCAGTTGGTGAATTGTTGCAAAACCAATACAGAATCGGTCTGTCAAGATTGGAAAGAGTTGTTCGTGAAAGAATGACAACACAGGACTTGGAAGGAATTTCTCCACAGTCATTAATCAATATCAAACCGGTTACTGCGGCAGTGAAAGAATTCTTTGGTTCTTCACAACTTTCACAGTTCATGGATCAGAATAACCCTCTTGGAGAGTTGACTCACAAGAGACGTTTATCCGCACTCGGACCGGGTGGTCTTTCCAGAGACCGTGCAGGTTTTGAGGTGCGTGACGTACACTATTCTCATTATGGAAGAATGTGTCCGATTGAAACTCCTGAAGGTCCAAACATCGGTTTGATTAACTCACTTGCTACTTATGCAAGAATTAATGAATATGGTTTCGTGGAAGCGCCATACCGTAAGATTGATAAGACAGATGTCAAGAATCCGGTGGTAACAGATGAGGTTGTTTACATGACAGCTGACGAAGAAGATAATTACCACGTAGCACAGGCGAATGAGCCGTTGGATGAAGAAGGACACTTCATTCATAAAAACGTATCAGGTCGTTATCGTGAGGAAACTCAAGAATATGAAAGAACAGCATTTGACTACATGGACGTATCTCCTAAGATGGTATTCTCTGTAGCTACTGCGTTGATTCCGTTCCTTGAAAATGATGACCCGACCCGTGCGCTCATGGGTTCTAACATGCAACGTCAGGCAGTACCGCTTATGATTACGGAAACTCCTGTTGTCGGTACAGGTATCGAAACAACAGCTGCAGTTGATTCAGGGGTATGTGTGGTTGCGGAAGAAGCCGGCGTTGTGGAACGTTCGACATCAAAAGAAATTACTATCAAGCATGATGATGGAACAAAGAAAACATACAAATTGACAAAATTCCTGCGTAGTAACCAGAGCAACTGCTACAATCAAAGACCAATTGTTTTCAAAGGGGAAAGAGTAGAAGCAGGACAGGTAATTGCGGATGGTCCGTCTACGGCAAACGGAGAAATGGCTCTTGGTAAGAACCCTCTCATCGGTTTCATGACATGGGAAGGTTACAACTACGAGGATGCTGTACTTTTGAGTGAAAGATTGGTACAAGATGATGTTTACACATCTATTCATATTGAAGAGTACGAAGTAGAAGCGAGAGATACAAAACTTGGACCGGAAGAAATCACACGTGATATTCCGGGTGTTGGGGATGATGCATTGAAAGACCTTGATGACAGAGGTATCATCCGTATCGGCGCTGAAGTTCGTGCGGGAGATATCCTAGTCGGTAAGGTAACTCCAAAGGGAGAAACAGAACTCACCGCAGAAGAAAGACTGCTCCGTGCAATTTTCGGTGAAAAGGCAAGAGAAGTCAGAGATACTTCGCTGAAAGTACCTCATGGCGAATATGGTATTGTTGTAGATGCGAAAGTATTTACAAGAGAAAATGGAGATGAGTTATCACCGGGCGTAAACGAAGCTGTTCGTATTTACATCGCTCAGAAGAGAAAGATTTCTGTAGGTGATAAGATGGCCGGCCGTCACGGTAACAAGGGTGTTGTTTCCCGCGTACTTCCGGTAGAAGACATGCCATTCCTTCCGAATGGACGTCCTCTTGACATTGTGCTTAACCCACTCGGTGTACCATCACGTATGAATATCGGACAGGTACTTGAAATCCACTTAAGTCTTGCAGCTAAGGCGCTTGGATTCAACATTGCAACACCGGTATTCGATGGCGCAAACGAAAAAGATATTATGGATACTCTTGATTTGGCAAATGATTATGTAAATCTTGAGTGGGAAGAATTTGAAGCGAAACATGGCGAAGAATTGCTTCCTGAGGTATTAGAATACTTATCTGAAAACAGAGAACACAGAAAGTTGTGGAAAGGTGTGCCATTGTCACGTGACGGTAAAGTTCGTCTCCGTGATGGTAGAACGGGAGAATATTTTGACAGTCCTGTCACTATCGGACACATGCATTACCTCAAACTTCATCACTTAGTAGACGATAAGATTCATGCTCGTTCTACAGGTCCTTACTCATTGGTAACACAACAACCGTTAGGCGGTAAGGCTCAGTTCGGTGGACAGAGATTCGGTGAAATGGAAGTTTGGGCACTGGAAGCTTACGGTGCTGCATACACATTACAGGAAATCTTAACTGTAAAATCCGATGATGTTGTCGGACGTGTGAAGACATACGAAGCAATCATCAAGGGTGACAATATCCCGGAAGCAGGTACTCCGGAATCATTCAAGGTACTTTTGAAAGAATTACAATCTCTTGGATTGGATGTAAAGGTACTCAAAAACGACCCGGATGGCGGATGCTCAGAAGTGGAAATCATGGAAACCGTTGATTACGGTGAGACAGATTTGCACTCAATCATCGAGGGAGACAGAAGATACGAATCAAACGAATCATACGGAGAACACGGTTTCAGCCAACAGGAATTTGAGGGCGGAGAACTGGTAGATGTAGAAGATGATTATACAGAACCGGATGATATGGATTTTGATGGTATGTTAGACGAAGAATAGGAGGATTGCCATAAATGCCAGTAAATAATAATGAACCAGCATACGAGCCAATTACTTTTGATGCAATCAAAATTGGCTTGGCGTCACCTGAAAAGATCTTAGAATGGTCAAGAGGCGAAGTAACAAAACCAGAGACAATTAACTATAGAACCTTAAAACCGGAAAAAGACGGGCTTTTCTGTGAGAGAATTTTCGGACCTAGCAAGGACTGGGAATGTCACTGTGGAAAGTACAAGAAAATCCGTTACAAAGGTGTAGTTTGTGACAGATGTGGTGTTGAAGTAACAAAAGCAAGTGTAAGACGTGAGCGTATGGGTCATATTGACCTTGCGGCTCCGGTTTCACATATTTGGTATTTCAAAGGAATTCCAAGCCGTATGGGTTTAATCCTTGATTTATCACCAAGAACACTGGAAAAAGTATTATACTTTGCATCTTATATCGTATTAGATAAAGGTGAAACAAACTTACAATACAAACAGGTATTGTCAGAACAAGAGTATCAGGAAGCAAGAGAAGCATGGGGAGACAATTTCCGTGTCGGTATGGGTGCAGAAGCAATTCTGGAACTCTTGCAGGCGATTGACCTTGACGCAGAATATGAGGAATTGCAGGCAGGACTGAAAGGTTCTTCCGGTCAAAAGAGAGCAAGAATTGTAAAACGTCTGGAAGTAGTGGAAGCATTCCGTGAATCAGGAAACAAACCGGAATGGATGATTATGAAGAGAATCCCTGTAATCCCACCGGATTTACGTCCGATGGTACAGTTGGATGGCGGACGTTTTGCGACATCTGACCTGAATGATTTATATAGAAGAATCATCAACAGAAACAATCGTCTCAGAAGACTTCTTGAATTAGGCGCTCCGGACATTATCGTACGTAATGAAAAGAGAATGCTTCAGGAAGCAGTTGACGCCCTCATTGACAATGGTCGTCGCGGTCGTCCGGTAACAGGTCCGGGTAACAGAGCACTCAAATCATTGTCAGATATGTTAAAGGGTAAATCAGGACGTTTCCGTCAGAATCTGCTCGGTAAGCGT